>JAQVQN010000383.1 GCA_028701555.1 Kiritimatiellia bacterium
TGCCTGGCGTACGGCATCGGATCGTTCCGCGTCAACAGCCAGATCCTGCCGGTCAAGACCCATCCGACAGTTGGGTATGCGGTTAAAGAGCTGCCGCAAGCCGACGCGATCATTGCGGACTTTAAAGCCTGCGGAAGGTTCGCGCGGCGGCACGGTATGCGGATGACATTCCATCCCGACCAGTTCATACTATTGAGCGCGACTGATCCGGAGATCACGCGCAAGTCGGTCGCCGATCTGGTTTATCAGGCCGAGGTGGCGGAGTGGGTCAATGCTGATGTCATCAACATCCATGCGGGAGGAGCTTACGGCGACAAGCCCGCGGCTTTGGCGCGACTGGCCGCGACCTTATCCACGCTGCCGAAAAATGTCCGCAAGCGACTGACGCTGGAGAACGACGACCGCGTTTACACGCCTGCCGACCTGCTGCCTTTCTGCCGCGCGAACGGCGTGCCTTTTGTTTACGATGTGCATCATCACCGCTGTCTGCCGGACGGCTTGACCGAGGATGAGGTCACGCGGCAAGCTGTGGCAACGTGGAACCGCGAGCCGCTTTTCCATGTTTCTACGCCCAGAGAGTGTTATGGCACGAAGAACCCTCGGCCGCATCATGACTTTATAAACAGCGCGGATTTTCCGGAAAGTTGGCGTGGACTGGACGTGACGGTTGAGGTCGAGGCCAAAGCCAAGGAAGCGGCGGTGGCAAGACTGCGGCGGGCGCTGGAGCGCGGCGGCGTCGCGCTCTGGGGGTCGGTCACAACATAAACGGCAAGCGGCCCGGTCCACGCCGGTCGAGACCGGGCAGGAGCGCCTCAACCGTGACTATGAGCGCGTCGCGGTCTTTGGGCAGGCGGCCTTCCAGCGGCAAGGGGTTGGACGTGTGGTTGGCGCGGAACACGGTTTTCTCTAAAGACAACCCGCGCAGAATGCGCAGCAGTTCGTCGACAGCCTCGTATTCGGTCACGGCCTGATAAGAGGCCGGCATGGCGGTGCCCGGCACATCGACAAACCGCAGAGCCGAGAGCAGGCGCGGCTGCATGCGGTTGAGCACGGCGGCTGTGGCTGACGCATGGCTGGCCGAGCCGGCGGGTCCGCCGATGCCGAGCAGGATCATGACCGAGCATTTCAGTCCGGCTTGCTGGGCTTGAATCACGGCCGCGCACATGCCCTCAGCGGTCTCGCCCTTGGTGAGCGTCTTCAGCAAAGCCTCATCGCCGCTTTCGAGGCCTAGATAAAGGGTGCTGAGTTTAAGCTGGCGCAGGTGCTCCAGCTCGACCGGGCTTTTGGCGTTGATCGAGCTGCCGTTGGCATAGAGGTTAACGCGCGCCAGGCGTGGAAAAAGCCGGTTGAGTTCCTCCAGCATAACGCGCAGTTGTTCGAACGGCAGGGCCATGACATCGCCGTCCGCCAGAAAGATGCGGTTGGCTGCGGGGTAACGCCGGGCTGCAGCCGCAAATTCAGACAGGACTTCCTGCAGCGGTCGCACACGATAAGGCACGCCTTTGTACATGGCACAGAAGCGGCAACAGTTGTGCGGGCATCCCAAGGCGACCTGAAAGATCAGGCTTCCGGCTTCGGCGGGCGGGCGGAACAAACGGTCGGTATAGCGCATCAGGTATCGGCCTCCGGCAGCTCGTCGTCGTCGCTTGTCTCTAGGACATCGCCAGGCAGCAAGGCTGCCACGTCCAGGCTGGGCAACACCTGCACATCGCGCAGTTTGCGGCCGACGGCGCGTGAGCGCACTTTGACCTTCTCCAGGCCTTCGGAGGCCTGGTGCAGCTTCTTTTGCACGGCATCCAGCACCTCGCCGTACTTCTGCCATTCGGTCTTGACCGCGCCGAGCAAGCTCCAGACCTCGCTGGAGCGTTGCTGGATCGCCAGTGTGCGGAAGCCCATCTGCAGGCTGTTCAAGAGCGCCCAGAGGGTGGTCGGTCCGGCGATCACCACGCGTTGCTCACGCTGCAAGAGGTCGGTCAGGCCGCTACGCCTGACAACCTCGGCATACAAGCCTTCGATCGGCAGAAAAAGAATGCCGAAATCCGTGGTTTTGGGCGGGTTGAGGTACTTGGCGCTGATGTCGCAGGCACAGGCTTTGACGCGGGCTTCAAGCTGTTTGCCGGCGGCTTCGACTGCGGCGGAGTCGCCACGTTCCTGCGCCTCCAGCAGACGCTGATAATCCTCCAGCGGGAATTTCGCGTCGATCGGCAATAAGAGCGGCTCGTCGCGGTCATCGCCCTGGCCCGGCAGGCGCACGGCGAACTCGACGCGTTCGCCGCCGCCCTTGGTGGCCACGTTGGCCTCGTACTGTTCCGGGTTCAGCACCTGTTCCAGCAGCATGCCGAGCTGCACCTCACCCCAGATGCCGCGCGTCTTGACGTTGGAGAGGACTTTTTTAAGGTCGCCGACGCCCGAGGCCAGGCTCTGCATCTCGCCCAGGCCTTTGTGGACTTGCTCCAGCCTTTCACTGACCAGCCGGAAAGAGTCGCCCAGCCGTTTCTCAAGAGTGCCTTGCAGTTTCTCGTCCACGGTTTGCCGCATCAATTCGAGCTGCTTGGCATTGTCCGCCTGCAGGGTCTGCAGGCGCCCGTCCACGGTTTGCCGCACCGCCTCCAACCGCTTTTCATTGGCTTCCGACAACTGCGCGATCTTGCGTGTCATGGCCTCCATCTGGCGTTCCTGTGCGGCGGCCATTTCGGTCAGCCGGGCGGTTACGGTCTCGCCGAAAGCGCGCAAGCCTTCGGCGGCCTCCAGACGTTGTTCGCGGGCGGTCTTGGCCTGTTCCTCGCGATTGTGCGCCACTTCGTCGCGCACGGCGCGCTCGGTCCGTTCCAAACCCTTCTCAAAGCTGTCGAGACGTTGCGCAGTGCCTGTGTCAGGCGGGCGTGTGGTTTTTTTCAGCAGCAGCAACAGCAGTCCCACCGCCGCGCAGCCCAGCAAGATTGCAAACAGAATCATGATATTCGTCATATTCGCACCTCGGTTCCTCTAATGTCATCGCATAGCATAACCTGATATCGCCGGGCTTGCAATCCGCAGGGGCGCGTGCTACTTTTTCACGGACT
>JAQVQN010000384.1 GCA_028701555.1 Kiritimatiellia bacterium
TATACGATACTTGCGGTTACGGATCATGATCTTATTACGGCATGGGGCAAGTCGGACATTGATCCGCTAAAAGAATTCGGGATTCTTCAAGTTAAGGGCAAGGAATATTCCGGCAGCCAACATGTCAACGGGTTATTTGTGGACAACGTGACGCGCGCTAAAAATATCAACACGGGTTTACAGAATGTCGGTCGCGAAGGAGGCTTGGCTGTAATAAATCATCCTGGGCGCTACTGGAACCCGGACGCGCAAGGCCGGGTGCCGCCGGAAACGCTTACCAAATACGAGAGATTGTTTGCGGAGAACCAGTGTTTGCTTGGGGTTGAGGTCATAAACGGAAACAATCGTTTTGCGTATGACATTGAACTGTGGGACGCGCTTTTGGGAGTGTTCATGCCCACGCGGCCGGTGTGGGGCTTTGCCAACGACGATATGCACAAGGCAAGGCAGATCGCAAAAGGATGGGAGGTTTTTTTGTTGAATGCGTTAACTGAGGCGGAAGTGCGGCGCGCGATGACTTCAGGCAGTTATTATTTCAGTACTCGCGCGCATGAGTCTGGGCGGTACTTTGAACACGAGCCTCCAGTAATAACATCGATTACACATGATTCTGATGCCCGTACGCTTACTCTGGTGGCGGCTGCCGACGGAGCGATTCTTGATTTGGGACATTACCGTTGGGTCGCGGAAGGGCGCACTTTATGTGAGGGCCGCGTGTTTGATTATGGAAAATTAGAAATTAGTTTGTGTTATGTCCGCGCCGAGGTTAGGAGTCAGGGTGGCACGACATACACCAATCCCTTCGGATTCATGCCGGCGGTGAATTGATATAGTCTTTTTGTACAGGCAAGGCTTTAGGCTAGGTTCTTGATCTTGGCCGCCGCAAGCAAAAACAAAAAAGGCACAGAAAAAAATCGGACTGGGCTATGAGTGACCGGAATGTGACAGGACATGAGCGGACAGCGGCGGCCAAGCGTGTGACATGGGTGGGGTTCGGCATCAACTTAATGCTGACGATCTTCAAGCTGTTCGCCGGGATTGTCGGGCACAGCGGTGCCATGGTCGCCGATGCCATGCATTCGCTTTCAGACTTTGGCACAGATATTGTGGTTCTGGTCAGCTTCAGACTCGGCAGCAAGCCAGCGGACGATGGGCACAAGTACGGCCACGGAAAGTATGAGACGCTCGCTGCGGCTCTTATCGGGGTGGCGCTCCTGCTGGCGGGTTCGGGAATTTTATGGGGAGGGGCCGTCAAGATATGGCACAGCGTCAAAGGCGGGCATCTGGCGGCTCCCGGAAACATAGCGCTGGCGGCTGCGGCCGTAAGTATCGTTTTTAAGGAATGGCTGTACCGGCACACGGTGGCCGTCGGGAAGCGCATAAACAGCCAAACGGTCGTGGCCAACGCCTGGCATCACCGTTCGGACGCATTGTCCTCTGTCGGTGCGCTGGTTGGTATAGGTGGCTCCATAATCTTGGGAGAGCGGTGGCGTGTCCTCGACCCGCTTGCAGCGTTCTTAGTTAGCGTTTTCATTATCAAGGTCGCCCTCGAGATCCTTTCCGGCAGCATCAGGGAGTTGACTGAAGAGTCTTTGGCGGATGAGGTAGAAGCCGAGATTCTGGAGATTGTCACGGCCTGCCCCGGCGTCAGCCATCCGCACAACCTGCGGACACGGCGCATCGGCCCCGACATCGCGGTGGACATCCATGTCCGGGTGGCCGGCGACATGCGCGTTGACGACGCCCACGCGATCACGTCGAAGATCGAGTCGGAGATCCGGCGGCGGTTCGGGCAGTCCGCGTTTGTCTCAATCCACATCGAGCCGGAGATTGCCGCTGCTGCCGACGGTCCATCTAAGCCGGCTTAAATCGCGCATGAGAAATAAAGCGCCTCGGATGTCTGCTTGTCAGACGCGGCTAAATATGCTAATTACCACACGTTTACGCGACGGACTGACAACGAAACGCAAGGAATGACTGCTTAAATCGAGGGTTGAGAGTTAAAGGTTAGGGGTTGGGAGTTCAAGCAAACGCTCAATGCTCAAGCTATATAGGAGATGGATTTTGTGACGGAGCGCGAGGCATTGATCGCCATGAACATGGTTCCCGGTCTGGGTGCTATAACGGCTCGGCGCATGGCTGGGCGTTTCGGTTCTCTGGCGGCGGTTTTCGATGTGTCAGAGGCGGAGCTTGCCGAGGTGCAGGGCATGTCTATGGACAAGGCCGGGCAGTTCTTGGCAGCGCTGCGGCAGGTCAAGGTCGGCGAAGAGATCGACCGGGCCGAGAGGTCGAGAGTCAAGCTGCTGACCTGGGCGGACGAGGGATATCCGGATCTGCTAAAGCAGATAGCGGACCCTCCGCTGGTGCTGTATGTGGCTGGCAGTGTCGAGGCCTTAAACATGCCCTCGGTGGCGATTATCGGCACGCGGCGGCCAACTGTTTACGGACGCGAAACGGCCCGCCGCTTCGGGTATCAGTTGGCGTGCGCGGGTTACACGGTGGCCAGCGGATTGGCGCTGGGTATCGACGCGGAGGCGCATACCGGTGCTTTGCAGGCCAAGGGACGCACTGTGGCGGTGCTGGGCGGAGCGCTTGACCGACTGTTCCCCAAAGAGAACCAGAGCCTGGCGCGTGAAATGGTTCAGAAAGGCGGGGCGGTGGTTTCGGAGTATCCTTTCGGGCGGCAGCCCGACCGTCAGACTTTCCCCATGCGCAACCGGATTGTCAGCGGCTTGTGCAAAGGGGTTTTGGTGGTCGAGGCCTCTCTGACCAGCGGCACGTTGATCACGGTGGGGCAGGCGCTGGACCAGAACCGCAGCGTGATGGCGATTCCGGGGCGGATCGATTCGCCGGCCTCGCAGGGTTGCCACAAGTTGCTGCGTGACGGTGCCAGGCTGGTCACGACCGCGGATGACGTTGTTGAAGAGCTGCAGGTTTTGCTTTCTGGAATGCGGCTGCGCCTTTCGAGGTCTCAGGGAGACGGCAATGGCGGAGAAAAGGCGGCCTTGGCGCCGCAGGCGGTGCTGACGGCGGATGAGCAGGGAC
>JAQVQN010000385.1 GCA_028701555.1 Kiritimatiellia bacterium
TAACTTCACTGGAATGCTGGAATAGTGGAATGATGGGATTGAGCCTGGATACGCGCTGTCTTCCCCAGTATTCCAACATTCCCGCTTTCCAACATTCCTCCAGTTATCCTCTCGTTTGTTCCCGGCCCAGCCAGACGGCAGGCTTTTCGGATGTCCGCATAAGCCCTGATACTACCTAATGGCCCCCGACCGCGCAACCCGCAATTCGCCGCGCTGATTTACGGCTTGCGCGGCATATCGGCCACTGCCATACTATGAGCCTATGCCGTCCTTATCGAACAGCCAATATGTCAAGCCCGCCAAGCTGAGCCGGCTGACCAGCGCCCGCAACAAGATCTTCATCGGGCTGATGCTGGCCACGCCGGTCATGGCCACGCTGTGGATCTTCAACTTCCTGCTCAGGCTGACGACATCCTGGTTCCCCAGACACCTGCTGCCGAAAGCGGTCGACGACCTGCTCGGCGGCTATCTGCTGCAGGTGATCGTGCTGATCCTGCTTTTGCTGGTTTTCTACATACTGGGCGAGCTCGCTCATAATTTCCTCGGCAAACGCCTTTACAACATGGCCGACCGCATCTTTTCCGGAATACCCATCATCAGAAACATCTACACCTTCGTGCGCCAGCTTTGCGAGTGGGTCGCGAAAAGCCGCAACACCATGTTCAACGCGGCCGTGCTGGTCGAGTACCCCCGCAAGGGCTGTTACGTCATAGGCATGGTGACCGCCAACGCCCATCCGGCCATCGCCAGCAAAATCAAGGCGGAAGACGGCTCGCCGCTGGAATGTGTCAACGTCTTTGTCGCAACCACCCCCAACCCCACCTCCGGGTTTTTCATAATTGTGCCCAAACGGGACACGATCCCCTTGGACATAGACATCTCGGACGCCATCAACCTGATCATCTCGGCCGGCGCCATCCTTCCCGAAAAAACCACCGCCGGCAACGGCAACTCCATGCTCCATATCATCGACTCGCTGATCATGAAGCACCGGACCGAGGAAGCCGAGCCGCCCGCCGCAGCCCCAAAGCCATGATCATACACACAGAGGCGACCGCGCTGCAGATCCGGCCATGGTCTAAAACCTCCCACATGGTCACATGGCTGACCCCAGAGTACGGAAGGATCGTGACCGCCGTAAAAGGCGCCTGCCGCCCCAAAAGCGCTTTCCTGGGACAATACGACCTTTTCTACACCTGCGACCTGCTCTTCTACCGCCGGGAACGCGACGGCGTCCATTCGATTCGCGAGTGCTCCCCCAGCGCGCTGCGCGAGCCTCTGCGCCGCTGCTGGCGCTCCGCCGCCGCCGCCGCGTATCTGGCCGACCTGACCGCCCGAGTGACCGTCAGCCACCAGGAGGCCGCCGCCGTCTACGATTTGCTGAACCGCACGCTCGACGCCCTGCCCCGCGCGCCGCGCCACGACCTGAAAGCGCTGATCCTGCGCTACGAGGTCAACTTGCTCGCCAAGCTCGGCCTGGCTCCCAACCTGGACTTGTGCCCTCACTGCCACACCCCCGACCGCCAATGGCTGCGCTTCTCTATGACCTCGGGCCGCTTTGCCTGCCCGCACCTTGCCGCCGCCGCCGGCGAGAGCGCCGTTGCCCTGCACCGTGATGTCCGGCAGCTCTTCCTGACCATGCTCGACAGGCTTACCGACACCGCCGACGGCGACATTTTACGCCACTCAGAAACCGACAAAAATCGCCCTCCCCCCCATCTTCTTCTTGGCTTATCCCGATTTCTTGGTATGTTTATTACTTTTCACCTCGAAGTCCCGCCGGCTGTCCGGCGAGTCGCATTCGAGTTGTTAGATAAAAACCCGACGCGGGAAACCGTGTCATTGGAGACAAGTTCACCATGAAGTGCGCACCCCTCATCTGCATGGCAATCGCATCGTTAGGCATAATGTCCGCAGGCTGCAACAAGGACGCCCCGCCCCAGGACATCCCGGCGAAAGCCGCCGAAGAGACCGTCAAACTCGATGCCGAGCCGAAAGACCCCAACGAGGTCGTCGCCTCGGTCAACGACAAAACCTTTCTCCGCAAGGACATGGAAAAGATTGTCGATGCCCTGATCAAGGCCCAGAACGTCCCGCCCGAACAGCAGGTAGACGCCCGGGCCCAGTTAGAGCAGCGCGTCACGTACAGCTTCATCATGAAGACCCTGCTGCTCGGAGAGGCGCAGAAACAGTCCGTGACCGCGACCGACGAAGACCGCAAGGAGCAAATGGAGAAGATCACCGCGGCACTCAAGCCCCAGAACAAGACCTTGGAGGATTACCTTAAGGAGTCCCCGATAGGCGAAGAGGCCGCCCGCGCCGAAATCGAGGAAGGCCTGGTCATCGACAAGCTGATCAAGCAAACGGTCATCGACAAAATCGCCGTAGACCCCGAAGAGGTCAAGAGCAAGCTCGCCGAGATCGAGAAGCAGAACGCCGAGCTCACCGCGAAGAACGCCGGGCTGGAAACCGCTAACGCGGAAAAGAAAGCCAAAATAGCCGACCTCAAAAAACAGTTGGACAACAACGCGGACTTTGCGGAACTGGCCGCGAATAACTCTGATTGCCCCAGCGGCAAAAAAGGCGGCGACCTGGGCGAGTTCACCCGCGGCCAGATGGTCAAGCCCTTCGAGGACGCGGCCTTCTCACAGGAGATCGGCAAGGTCGGCGATATCGTCGAGAGCCGTTTCGGCTACCACCTGATCAAAGTCACGGCCAAGTCGCCGGCCCGCGAGGCGAAAGGCGACGATCCCGCCAAGCCGGAGACCGTCACAGCCTCGCACATCCTGATCAAAACCGAGCAGCCGCAGACTCCGCAAACCATCCCCGCCGCCGCGCAGGTCGAGGAGCAGCTCAAGCAGGAGAAATCCCGCGAGGCGGTCATGCAGTATATCGACGGTCTCAAGGCCGGCGCCAAGATCGAGACCGTGTTCAAGGAAATGCAGCTCTAGGCACTTGCGATGATCCTGACGCCGGAGTTCCACTCCCACTTCATGCGGCTGGCCCTGCGCGAGGCCGGGGC
>JAQVQN010000386.1 GCA_028701555.1 Kiritimatiellia bacterium
GATGGCCTGTTTGAGGAACCGGACGGCAGCTTTCCGAATCATGAGGCCAACCCCTTGCATCACGCGACTCTGTGTGACTTGCAGGCAAAGGTGCGCGGAGGAACTTACGATTTTGGGGTGGCGTTTGACGGAGACGCGGACCGCGCCGGTTTTCTTGACGAGAACGGTGAAATCATACCCATGGACTTACTGACAGCGCTGGTGGCGCAGGATGTTCTGGCTACTCGCAAAGGAGTGGTATTCTATGATCTGCGCAGCAGCCGCGTGGTCAAAGAGGCTATCGAGGCGGCTGGCGGCAGGGCCATGATGAGCCGCGTGGGCCATGCCTTCATCAAGCAGCAGATGCGCGAGCATGACGCGCTTTTCGCGGGCGAGCTGAGCGGGCACTATTATTTCAAGGACAATTACACTGCTGAGAGTTCAGCCATGGCGATCTTGGCTCTGGCTAATATTGTCAGCGCCGCCGATAAACCGCTGTCCGCGCTGATTGCCCCTTTGCGCAAGTATTTCGCCAGCGGTGAGATCAACACGCATGTCCGCCGTAATCCCAAGGAGATCTTGGCGGCGATCAAGAGCGCTTATGTTGATGGACGGCAGTCGGAACTGGACGGCGTGAGTGTCGACTATGCCGACTGGTGGTTCAATGTGCGCTGTTCCAACACCGAACCGCTGGTGCGGCTCAACCTTGAGGCAAACACGCTAGAGCTGATGGAAGAGCAGCGCGACAAGATTCTGGCTCTGATCAGAAACTAATGTGCTGCTTCAGAGTGAGAATAAGTTATGGTCAACGAAGCTGTCCGCAAAGAGTTAATTGCTAAATATCGCAAAGTTTTCGAGCGCGATCCGGAAGTTATGGCATATGCGCCCGGACGCATCGAGGTGCTGGGCAACCACACCGACTATAACGAGGGGTTCGTGCTCTCGGCGGCGATCAACTACGGGACTTTCTTCGCGGCGGCGCGTAATGCAGAGAAAGCCTGTCGTCTGGTCGCGGGCGACCTGATGAAGGAGGTTGCTTTCGACGTCGGCGCGATCAGCCGCTCGTCCGTCGACACATGGCAGAACTACGTCAAAGGCACACTGGCCGGTCTGGCTGAGGTTGGCGGGGTTGAGCACGGTTTTGACGGTATGTTTTTTGGAAACATTCCGTTAGGCAGCGGGCTTTCAAGCTCGGCCGCGCTTGAGATGAGCGCCGGACTTGCGCTGGCGCGGCTGTACGGCATGGAGGTTGACAAGCTGACTCTAGCGCGTATCGGCCAGAAGGCGGAGCATGCTTACGCGGGCTGTAAATGCGGGTTGCTGGACCAGCTTTCCAGTCTGGCGGGCCAGCCGGGGTGTCTGGTCAAGACTGATTTTCGTACGCTCAAGTATGAGACGGTGGCTTTGGGCGGCGACGCCTGTTTCCTGATGTGCAACACCCACGCCAAGCATGCTTTGGTAGATGGCGCGTATAATGAATTGCGGGCCTCCTGCGAACAGGGAGCCGGGTATTTCGCCAGTGTGCTGCGTCATCCGGTTAAAGCCTTGCGCGATGTCAGCATGGCTGAATGGGTTTTGTATAGAGGCGGTTTGGAAGCGCTGGTAGCTGACCGCTCCGCGCATCCGATCGGTGAGAACGAGCGGGTGCTGCGCGGTGCCGGGCTTTTGGCCAGCGGGGATCTGAACGGCTTCGGAGCGCTCATGTTCGACTCGCATGAAAGTTCACGGCGGCTTTTCGGCAACTCTTGCGAGGAGCTGGATGTGGTTGTCGATGCCGCCAAGAAGATTCCGGGCGTGATGGGTGCGCGCCTTTCCGGCGGAGGTTTCGGCGGGTCTGTGGTGGTCTTGGCGCATCCGCGCGATGTCGAGACCGCATCCGTGGCCTTGGCCAATGCCTATGCGGCGCGTTTCGGCAAAGCCTGTGATGTCAGCATCATCTCTCCCTCCGCAGGTGCGTATGTTCTGGAGTAGTGCGGCTGTGCCTGCGACAACACAGTATAGTGGTAATGCCGCGTGTGGTATTTAATCACAGCTTCACTGATATGGGGCATGTCCTTCGGGCTGATCAAGAACCTGCTTGCGGGTGTGCCGCCGTCATGGGCGGCCATGATCCGTCTGGTGATTGCGGCGGCGGTGTTCTTGCCATTCGTGCGCCGTGTGCGGATACGGACAGGCGCATTGTTGTTTCTGATAGGCATGCTGCAATTCGGGCTGATGTATCTCGCCTACATGCGCAGCTTTCTGTTCCTGCACGCGCATGAGGTCGTGTTGTTCACGGTTCTGACCCCATTGTATGTGGCGGCGATCCATGATCTCCTGCACCGAAAGTTTAACGGGGTGAATCAGCTTTGCGCACTGCTGGCGGTGTTTGCGGCGGCAATGATTCTGTGGCAGGGGCACACGCGCATCTCGCTGGCCGGCTTCTTGCTGGTGCAGGTGTCAAATCTGTGTTTCGCGTTCGGTCAGATCGCTTACAGGGAAACGTTCGCGAAGGCCTGCGATCCGCCAGAGGAGCGCAGGGTTTTCTTTTGGTTATATCTGGGGGGCGCGGCGGTCTTGGCTCCTTGCGCGTGTTTTGAACTGACCCAAGGAACGTTCACGCTGAGCAGCATGCAGGTGGCGGTGCTGGTTTACCTGGGAGTGGTGGCTTCCGGGGCCGGGTTCTTCCTGTGGAACGCAGGTGCGCGGCGTGTGTCAGCAGGGGCTCTGGCGGTGATGAACAATCTGAAGATACCGCTGGGATTCCTGATTTCGCTGCTGGTGTTCGGTGAGACGGTTAAGATCTGGACGCTGCTGGCTGGCATCGTGCTTTTCGGCGCGGCGCTAGTTCCGGTCTGCCGCGGTTCGGCTGCCGCGGCAGATGCCTGAACGCCTGTCAAGACTGCAAGGCTGTGATGCACATGGTGCCAAAGATGTCATCGGCGCTGCAGCCGCGCGACAGGTCGTTGACAGGGTGTGCCAACCCCTGCAGTATCGGGCCGTAAGCGTTGGCGCCGGCCAATCGTTCAACCAGCTTGTAGGCGATGTTGCCGGCCTGCAAAT
>JAQVQN010000387.1 GCA_028701555.1 Kiritimatiellia bacterium
ACCAGCCCGGCAATGACCTTTAGCAGCGTGGACTTGCCCTCGCCGTTGCGTCCAGTTACACAGGCGCGATCCCCCTGCTCGATCGTCAGGCTTGTTTTGTCTAACACCTCCGGCCCGCCAAACCTGACGCTTATTTCGCGCAATGATATTAAAGCCATATGAAAAATGCCTCTTTTGTAAACAAGCGCGGTAGTTTATCGTACCAGAAGCCATACGCAAAGCGGCAAAAACCACGAATTAAATAAAAAAACAATAACTTCTGTCAGATTCAGTTTTTCGCGCCTATATTATATGTGACTTCTATGAGCCAAGAGGTACAGGACTTTGCTGCTGACAATGAGTTTCAACGGCTGATCGTTGATGCCCAGAGCGACCTTTTTTCTTTCATCGCGCTTATGGCCGGTAATACGGCTGACGCCCGTGACCTCTTGCAGGAGACAAACCTGGCGCTGCTCAAGAAATCGGCTCAGTATGACCGCGATAGGCCTTTCCGCGCCTGGGCGCGCTCGATCGCCTACTATGAGGTGTTGACCTTCCGCCAAAAACATCGGCGCGAACGCCTGATTTTCAACGACGAGCTCTTCGACCGCCTCTCCGCCAAAGTCATGGAGGAGGATACGGACGAAGAGATTCTCGCCCTGCGCCATGAATCATTGAAGCGCTGCCTCGCGAAGCTGACCCACAATCAAAGCACAATTATTGAATTGCGCTATAAACAAGACGTGTCAATCAGCAAGCT
Organism: Kiritimatiellia bacterium; assembly: GCA_028701555.1. Classification (GTDB taxonomy): domain Bacteria; phylum Verrucomicrobiota; class Kiritimatiellia; order RFP12; family UBA1067; genus JAQVQN01. The sequence continues at coordinate 740 of JAQVQN010000387.1, forward strand.
GGCCAAACGAATGGCCTGCACAGAAGCCGCTGTGTCTACCCTGCTCTACCGCATCCGCCGAGTGCTGGGCGAGTGCATACGCTTCGAGATCGCCAAGGAGACTGTTTTATGAACTGTTCTCCCGTCGGTTTTGAAGAGCTTTGCGACCGTATAATCAGCGGCATTGCCGACGGGGCGGATCTCTCTCTTTTCCGGAAAATGCTGGAAAAAGACCCCGCATTACTCGACAACTACGCTTGGCAAATGCGTGTGCACAGTGAACTGATGCATGATTCTTTAATACGTTCGCATGCGCTTGCCGCAGCCAATCTGTCAGCCCCAGAAGAGTCATGCCCCATTGGCGCTGCCAAATTTTCAGCCGCCTTCCGTTTTAAAAAAGTTGCGGTTGCTATCGCCGCCTCGCTGCTGGTCGGCGTCACACTGTGGATGGCAGCGGGCAACAGCCAACGGCCGACGGGCGACGGGCGGTTCGCGCAAGAAGTCGCGCCAGCCGTTGGTCTCCGGTCTCCGGTCGAGATCCTCCACCACTGGGGCTCATGTAATCTGGAGGTGCCGGAGCGGCTGCCGGGGACTTTACGCATGACCAACGGGCGGATCAAGGCGCGGCTGGCGTCCGGCATAGAACTGCTCCTGTTCGGCCCGTTCAAAATGGAGATCACGACACCTAAGGAGGCGCGGCTGGTTTCCGGGCGCATGCTGGCCGACATTCCCCTGGAACGCGGCGGCTTCACGCTGCGCACACCTGATCTGGAGATGTGGGACAACGGCGCACTCTTCAGCGTGTCAGTCACGGAAGGTGGCTCGGACGTCTTCGTGTTCAAGGGCGAGGTGCAGGTGGTCGAGGCCTGCGGCGAGCCGGTGGACATCTGCCGGGACGGCGAGGGCGCACGGGTGCGGCGCGACAACAGAAGCGCGGTCAAGGTTGCGGCCGACTGGCCATACGCTTTAGAGATGCTGGCGCGGGTAGAAAAGAAGGGCGCGCTCAACGATCCCGAGGATGCGCTGTGGGTTGCCTCGCGCGTCTCCGACATCTGGGCCGAGCGCTGGATGCCCAAGGTGGTCAAGCGCCCCAAGCCAGTGCCGGGCCTGCGCGGACGTCTTCAGTCGGCAGCGGCCAGTGGCCAGTCAGCAGTCGGCAGTCGCCAGTCCGGGGTCCTGAGTCCTGGGTCCGCAACAATCGCCAGTAAGGGCGCGGTCTCGCGCCCGTCTGACAATCTCACTAGCGGCGGGGTGTCCCCAGCCGCTGTAAAAACCATAGCGGCCTTGATGCCGCAGAACGAGGAGGCAGAGATGAAAGTAACAACCAAGACAGTCGCAGCCTTGGCGGGCGCAGCAGTCATGGGGGTGGGCACAGCATGGGCCGTGCCGGTGGTGTCGAACGTCAGCATGGCGCAGATACCAGGCACAAGGCAGGTACAGATCACCTATGATCTGACAGGCGAGAGCGCGATTGTTACGCTCTCGATCGAGACCAACGGCGTGGCGATACCCGATAGCGCGGTGACGATCCTCTCCGGCGAAGTATGCAAGGAGGTCGCTGTCGGCGACGGCAAGATTATCTACTGGAACGCGGGCGCGGACTGGCCCGAGAACGTCACGGATAGCGCCAAGGCGCGCGTGACCGCGTGGTCCGTAGATGCCCCGCCAAGCTATTGTGCGGTGAATGTCACCGCAGGCGCATCCGCCTCGTCCTATCCGGTCACATATTATCCCAGTGCCGATGCCGTGCCGGGAGGCGTGACAAACGCAGCCTATAAAACCAACCTGATCCTGATGCGCCGCGTCGATCCGACCGGCGGTGTAGGGTTCTGGATGGGCTCGCCCGCGAACGAAAACTTCCGCAATGCCGCTCGCGAGAGCCAGGTGCAGGTTTTTCTCTCCAAGGGCTACTACGTAGGCGTATATGAGGTGACGCAGAGCCAGTGGCAGAAGGTGATGGATTCATGGCCGTCGAACTGGAGCCACAACGACTACCGGCTGACCCGGCCTGTGGAAAACGTTTCTTATCACGATGTCCGCGAGAATACGGACAACACGCCGATCAGCCCGAACTGGCCGGTATCCAATGCGGTCGGATCCGACTCGTTCATGGGGCGTCTGCGGGTGAAGACCGGTCTGGCCGGCTTCGACCTGCCGACCGAAGCGCAGTGGGAGTACGCCTGCCGCGCGGGAACAACCGGCGCAATGGGCGACGGCACAGTCAACCTTTCGGTCTTTGAAAGCGATCCCGTGATGGACGCGCTAGGAAGGTACAAGCACAAC
>JAQVQN010000388.1 GCA_028701555.1 Kiritimatiellia bacterium
ACCTTCAATTCCGCTGTTTTTGCCATCGCGCGTGTCCTTTCAAGCTCTATTTGTACCCAAATTGTGACACATTGTTACCCAAGTGTCAACTTGTAGGCGCAGGATGTCAGCACCCCGCAGGAGACGTACAACGGCATCAAGGTCATGCTACACTACCAGACACCCTCAGCCGGCAAGTTTCACCTTCGACGAATACCTAGACTTTTACCCCCAACTGCACACCCTGATCGCCGACGGTCTGTTCAAGCGTTCATGCCTGCCAGACGGGCCCAAGGTCGGCTCCGTAAATCTTTCGCCGCGCGGCGACTGGCGCATGCCCAGCGATCTTTGCTCCGAAACTCTCTGACGCGGGTACGCACGCACTTGCTCACACACCCACCCTCATTTTCGCCCGGAACCCCGGGCGGCGGGCTTTCTATAACTTGGCCATTTTGTCATACCAAAGCCGTGTTGAAAAGGTAGGGCGGTTTCCCCGAAACCGCCGCGGACGCATCGGGGAGGCGTCCCTACCGCACAACGCCGCGGACGCCTCGGGGAGGCGTCCCTGCCGCACAACGCCGCGGACGCCTCGGGGAGGCGTCCCTACCAATAACTGCATTGTTCTATGTTCAAGTTACCAACCTGTTTTCGCCCGGAACCCCGGGCGGCGGGCTTGCCGGTAAACGTCCGGTCACAAAAAGTTGAATCGCACCCCCGGTATTGACGCGGCTGGCACAATCTGCCAGTCTATTGGGCATGAACTTGAATCACCATGCAGCAACCTTCAAACGTTATGTCCGCTCTTTTCCGCTTGCCCTGCTGGCAAGCACCGCCATCGCTGCCGCGGAACCGGCGGTGACACTGGTTGCCGACGGGCGCGGCGCGGTGATCGTCACTGCCGACAACCCTTTGCCGGTATCGGTCTACGCCGCTGCGGAGCTTGTGCGCCATGTGGCGCTGGCCACCGGCGTGACCCTGCCGGTGGTCACGGAATCAGCCGTCCCGGAGGGTTCTGCCAGCCGCATTTTTATCGGACCCACCCTTGCCGCGCGCGCCCAGGGCATCAATGTCACAAACCTCTGGCCGGAAACCTTTGTCATGCGCACGGTCGGCCGTGATCTGTACATCGCTGGCGAAGAAGACAAAAGCGACCCGTTTGACTACTACAGCAGCAAATGCGGCACACTCTTCGGGGTCTACGAGCTGCTCGAGCGCGCGGTCAAGGTGCGCTGGCTGTGGCCGGGCGAGCTGGGCACGTATGTGCCGCAAGCCGAGCGGATAACGCTGGCCGCCACCGACGAGACGGTCACGCCGCGCCTGGCCTACCGTGAAATAATATGGAACCGCATAAAACACGCGGCCGTAAAAAAAGACCTCAAGTTCACGGAAGCCGAAAAAATCCTAGGCTTCTCGCCGGAAGGCCTGGAAAGCTACGGATATGCCCTGCGCGATTATCTGCGCCGTCACCGCATGGGCGGACTGGACCGCAAACCGCCGGTCGGACACCACTTCACCGGCTGGTGGAAAAAACACGGTGCTCAACATCCCGAATGGTTCATGATGCACGAGGACGGCACACGCGGCCCGAGCAAGGCTACCGGCTCTGAAAACGTGCCCATGTGCGTCAGCAATCCCGAGCTGCACCGTTTCATCGCCGAAAACTGGAACGGCAAAGACCCTATCCGCCTAGGCGAAGTGGACTGGCCGGACGCCTGCCGCTGTCCGGCCTGCCGCGCCTGGGACACGCCGCCGCCCGACCCGCTGCCGGATTTCCTAGTATCGCAGACCGACCGTGGCCTGCCTAAAAGCGCACAGTGGCAAAGTCACCGCGGCCATGTCCTTCACGGTTTCTACCGCCCGATGTGTACCTCTGATCGCTACGCGCGCTTCTGGCAGTCGGTGCAGCAGCTCGCGGCCAAACGTAATCCCGATGCGCTGGTCACAACCTACCTTTACTACGGCTACTTTCCGGCACCGACATCAGGCATCCAGCTTGGTCCCCACGTCTACGGAGAGTTCGTGCCGTGGGGCAATCCGCAGCATACCGACTTCTTCCCGATGCGCGCAGAGGCGCTGGAGTGGGTCAGGCAGCAGTGGCTGGGCTGGCAGCGTACCGGCATCCGCCTCGCTTACCGGCCGAACTATCTGCACGACGGCTGGGTCATGCCGCTGGTCGACACGCGGCAGTCCGGCGACTTCTTCCGGTTCGCGGTCGAGAACGGCATGGAGGGCACGCGCTTCGACAGTCTCACTGGCCAGTGGTCCGCGCAAGGCCCCAAGCTATATGTCCACATGCGGCTGCACGCCAAGCCTGATCTGACCGTGGACGCGATTCTGGACGAATACTACGGCGCGTTCGGCCCCGCGTCAAAAGCGGCGCGTGATTACTTCGGCTATTGGGAACAATACTGCTTGGACAATTTCCAGAAATTCAATGACCTTTTCATCGACCACGGCCACCGCTGGGCGCGCTTTCAGTTGCTGGCGCACAAGGCCTTCCCTGCCGAGTGTTTCGCGCCTGCAGAGCGTCTGCTTGATAAGGCGGAGGCCGCCGCCGCTAAAGACGCGCGCCCGGAGTTCGCCCAGCGCGTGAAGTTCCTGCGTGACGGAATGGAGCACGCGCGGATCGGACTCAGGCTGGCGGGCTGTTTCGACGGCGACCGCAATCTGCCCGCAGGCCCGGAGCACATGGAAAAAGCCGTCGCTGTTATGCGCGACCTGATCGCCTTCCGCCGCGCGCATGAAGTCCCCTACATCTCCGACTACTTCTATGGCGGCGCTTACCGCGAGGAGCGCTTCTGGAACCTCAAGCCGATATTCGCCAAGTTGCAAGGCGAGCAGACTGCGGGTCAGCCAGCCGCCGCCGACACGGCTCAGGACACCAAAAAGAAACTCCCCTGAACCTTCACCCTTCGCTATCAACCATCAACCATTAACCATCAACCCTTCACCCTTCACCCTTCACTCTTCACCCTTCACCCTTCACCCTTCACTCTTCTCTCTCCGCCCGCAACAGAAAGG
>JAQVQN010000389.1 GCA_028701555.1 Kiritimatiellia bacterium
GCAGCCGCATCGGCCGCGCAGGACTCTTTCAGACGGCGTGAGTCGGCTTCGATGTCATAAACAGCCAACACCAGCTCGCGCAGGATTTCTTCATCCTGCCTGCCAGCGCAATCAGCCTGCCAGAGGGGCAATGGCGGCGGCGGCAACGCGAAGCTGAATTCCGGGAGCATACCCAGAAACCCGCAGGCCGCGCGATAAACCATGGCGGTGCCGTTGACCTTGCCCTCAAACGAGTGCCCGGCAATGTGCGGCGTGGCCAGCTCGGCGCGAGCCAGCAAGTCGGGGCGGTAAGATGGCTCGCCCTCCCAGCAGTCGATCACAGCGTGGCCTACATTCACGTCAAGCGCGCACAGCAGGGCCTCAGTATCCAACACCGGACCGCGCGCGGCGTTGATCACGATTGCCCCGGCTTTCAGAGCGGCCAGACGCGCCGCATCGAGCAGATGCCAAGTGGCGTCCGAACCCTCCCTGCTTAACGGCACATGGCAGGTCACAATGTCCGCCTCCGCCAAAATCCGATCCAACGGCACAAAATCCCGCGCCTCGCTGTCGGCGGGATCGCGCTGACGCGGCGGGTCATTGGCCAGCACACGCATGCCCAGCGCACGGGAGTGCCGGCAGACGCGCCTGCCCACATTGCCCACGCCGATCACGCCGATGGTCTTGCCCTCCAGCCGGAAACCGTGTCTGCCGCCGAGCCAGAGCAGCGCAGCCGTCACATAGTTGGCCACGCTCTCGGCATTGCAGCCCGGCGCTCCGCACCATTTTATCCCGCGCGAGGCAAGGTAGGGAATATCGATATGGTCGGTGCCGATCACGCCCGAACCGTAGAAGCGTACGTCACTGCCGTCCAGCAGGTCGGCATTGATCTTGGTGGTCGAGCGGGTTACCAAAAACTCGGCGTCACGCACATCCGCAGGCGTGATCTCCCGCCCGCCCTTGAGCGCCACACTGCCGAGTGTGCTGAAAGCCTCGGCCGCATACGGCATGTTCTTGTCACAAACGATTTTCATTGTTTTCAGAAGAACTGCATGCTGGTTTTTTTGAACTCAGTCAGGGACAGCAGCAACTGCCCGTCCTGGACCCCGGTGGCTCGTGAAAGGCGTTCGAAGAGCTGACGCGTCTGCTCCCACGCGGGCGTGTGGATCATGGCGTAAAGCCTGAACGGGAAGATGTCTAGGCGCGCCCGTTCGTAACAGTGCGTAACCTCCGGAAAGGCCGCCAGTCGCCTGCCGGCTTCCAGCATGTCTTCGTCCGGCAGCTCCCAGCAGCACATGCCGTTGGCCTTGAACCCGATCTCACGGTGGCGCAGCAAAAGCGCGAAGCGGCGCAGCACGCCGGATGATCGCCAGGCACGAAGTTTATCCAGCAAACCAGCGACGCTCAGACCGGCCGTGCGCGCCGGATCGGCGAAAAGCTCCGCACAAAGCGGCACGTTACCCTCCAGCAGTTTTACGAGCCGCTTTTCCGCCTCGTCCAAAGGCGGAGTGGGCACCAGTTCGCGGCTGGCAGGAATCAAAGGTTCCACAGTCTCGTCACGTTCACGGGTGCGCAGGTCGAAAACCACGTCGATCTTGAAGCGGCGCAACGCTGGCAAGGTGTGTACCGCGTAAGGCTGGCAGGCGGCGCGGAGCTTTTCGATCTCTGAAGCGAAATCTTCGACAGGGGCCGCCAGAGTGAACCACAGGTTCGGCCAGTTGCGCGTCCCCGGCCCGCCCGGCAGACTGCGCGGCAATTCGTCCGGCCAGCCGCGTTCGTAGGCGTGGGTCACGCCGCGCGCAGCCGCCACTTTTGCGGCGGTCTCGGCCAGCTTTACGCGCGGCACGTCCATGGCGCACAGGGCACTGCGATAGCCTAGTCGGCGCGCGTCGAAAACCGCGCCTACGCGGCGCGCCTGGCCCGTCTGCAACAGACGCCGCACGAGCGTGATGACCTCTTCCTCGCCGAGATCGTGATTTTTACCGACCTCCGCGAAGGGTCGCTCAAGCAACGGCAGGCCTTGCTGCAAGGCGGTCAAGACCGCCGCCTCTTTGTCGTTGAAATCAAACATGCTCTATCCCCGCCGCTTGCCGCTACCTGCGTGACGAGTCAAGCGTTTCTGCTTCTTGAATACCCGCGGTTGCGCCTTCGTCGGCGCCGCGCCCTCTTCCGTTATTTCCGGTTCCTTATAGCCGCCGCGCGAGCCTGTTTCGGGACGGCTGCGCGCGCGGTAGAAAATTTCGACCGGCGCACCTTCCAAGCCGAATTGCGAACGCAGGGAGCGGATCATGAAGTCTGTGTACTGTTTGGTGGCCAGTTTGGGATCGTTCACGAACATGCGGATGATGAGCGGAGCAAAACCAACCTGGACCGCGTAGTAGACCCGCAAGCGTTTGCCGCTTTTCGCTGGCGCCACAACGCGTCGGGTGGCCTCCACCAAAGTACGGTTAAGAAGTCCGGTCGGCAGGGTCATGCGTGTCTGCGCGGCTACCGTGTCGATAACCTCGACGCTCTTACGAACGTTGAGCCCGGTTTTGGCGGAGATGAAGAGGATCGGGCAGTGTTTCATGAACGGCATGACTTGGCGCAGAACCGGTTCGGTCTGGGTCTGGGTCATGCCTTTTTCAATGGCCAGGTCCCATTTGTTCATCAGGATCACACAGCCCTTCTTCTCTTTTTGGATCAGCGCGGCTATATGCTTGTCCTGAACGGTAGGGCCTAGCTCGGGATCAAGGATCAACACCACCACATCCGCGTCATGCACGCTCTGCTCGGCGCGGAAGAGGCTGAAACGCTCCACCGAGTTGTCGACCCTATGCCGGTTGCGCATGCCGGCCGTGTCTATCAGCGTGTAGTGCCGCGCCTGGTCGCCTTTGCCGATGGTGAAGGGAATGTCGATCGAGTCGCGCGTGGTGCCGGCCACGTCAGAGACGATAACACGGTCAGTGCGCAGCAAACGGTTGATGTATGACGATTTGCCGGCGTTGGGCCGCCCGACCACCGCCACACGCAACGGGTTG
>JAQVQN010000390.1 GCA_028701555.1 Kiritimatiellia bacterium
GATCCTGATGAGATGAGAAGTTCAAACGTTTGGGAGCATTTCTGTTCATGTGGAAGAGTCTTTTTTGGGGATCGGTGGCCTGCTTTTTTGCGAACGATTCTTTAGGCGAAACAAATCGGTACGGCGCGATACTTGCCCCCGCTTGGCGGGCCGATGAACCCGTTTGTTATCAAATCGAATTGACGAATCGCGTGCCTGTGATAAAAGTGAACGGTAAGGCGATGCGGGGTCGATTGCTTTTGGCGGCTCCTGGCGAATATAAGAATTATCGGATCGGGCCAGTCGGCAAGAGCGAAGGATTCGTCGATTTTACTTTTCGGGCTGCCGATGCGGCATGCGGTGACGCGTTTATCAGAGTTAACTTTGGCAATCAAACGGGGTCGGTTATTCTGGACGATGTCTGCTTGACCGAGGCCGATGGAGAAGAGCCCGTCTTAGGGCCATACACGTTTGAAGGCGGTCTGGACGAATTCCGCCGTGACTGGGACGTGCTCAACACTGAAAAGATGGGGGATGCTCTCAAAATCGAGGTGACCAAGGGAGAGTGGAAGTCTGAAGCGCTGAAAGTTACTTTGACTCCCGTTGCTGGGCAGAAGCTCCCCGAACTCGTTCTCCATTCGCGCGCGAAAGTGAGTTTGCGAAAAGGCATTTTTTACAGGTTTTCTGTGCGCATTCACGCTGATTATGAACGTCGGATAAGCCTAGATATAGGTTGCGGTGATGCGCCCTTCCGTTCGATCATGGAGAGCGCCCCGCCTTTTTCCGCGCAGGTACGCCTTGCCGCACAAGCGGGGGTCAATCTCGGCACGACCTACTCCTCAATGCCTTGGATCCAAGCACAAACAAGCTTAAATGCATCAGTATTTTTTGATACAGCGACTGATCGTCTGTTGGAGGTCAATCCGCAGGCAGTCATTTTTCCGAGGTTCTCCATGGAACCTGGCCGCTGGTGGCGAGAGTCAAATCCCGGGGACACGATGGCTTGGGAAGAAGGAGACAAACTGGTCGATCCCATGACCCGGCTATACGGAGGTGCGGGCTCTTCAATGCCGGACCCGGCATCGGAAAAGTATCGAAAGGAGGCTGGAGAGCATCTTGCAGCCTATGTTCATGCAATGGAATCCCGCTACGGCCCCAATATCGGGGGATACCATCCCTGTGGGCAGACGGTCGGTGAATGGTTCTATTATGGAACCTACGGCAAATACCACGGATACAGTGTTGCATCGCGCTTGGCGTGGCGGAAATGGCTGAAGCTTAAATACGGCACCGATGACGTTCTGGCCGACAGATGGAACCATCCCGGAGCAAGGTGCGCTACGGCAGAGCCGCCAGCGCCGAAAAGACGGTACAAGCCGGGTTTGGGCATGCTGTATGATCCGGAGACACAACAGGATATCATCGACTTTAACCAGTTCCAGCAAGAGATGCTGGCTGACACCATTATTTATTTCGCCCGTATCATCCGAAACGAGACACGCGGTCAAAAGCTGGTCATTGTTTTTTATGGGTACTCCTATGAGTTTGCGCAGCTCAGGCATGGTCCGGCCATCACAGGCCATTATGCTCTGCGACGGGTGCTGCAAAGTCCTGACATCGACGGAATCGTTTCTCCCATTTCATATGGTGATCGCCAGTCAGGCGGCAGCGGAGCGCCGCAGGTGCCCGTGGAGAGCATTGCTCTGGCAGGAAAAGTATTTTTCAGTGAGGACGACACGGACACGCATCTTTCCACCAAAAAAGCGGCCGGTTTGAGGGCAAAGAGCCTAGAAGAGTCGAACCATCTGTTGCGGCGTAACAATGCGCAGGCCGCCTTGCGCAACTATGCCGCTTGGTGGATGGATCTGCGTTCGCGCGGGTGGTTCGCTGATCCGGGGGTTTGGGACGAGATGCGACGATTGGAGAAAGTTGACCGTGTGATGCTTGATCATCCGAAACCCTTTGAACCGGGAATTGCGGCGTTTGTCGATGAATATTCTATGTTGGCCGTGGGGTTCAACGGCGACCGCCTGACACGTCCACTTGTTTACGAAGGGCGTGCTTCGCTCGGGCGGGTCGGTACGCCGTTCGGGCAGTATCTTCTCGACGATTTTACATCGGGAAAGATCGGCAAGGCCAAGTTGCTGGTGTTCCTCAATGCGTGGAATCTTGACGCCGTACAACGCGCGGCTATACTTCGGTACAGCGCAGGTAAGACCCGATTCTGGTGTCACGCTGCCGGACTGATTGACGGACGCCGGGCGTCGGTTGGAAATATGACGGCCCTGACTGGATTCACCTACAAAAGGCTGCCGGAATTGAAGGAAAAAGAGAGTGCACGGGTTAAAGCTACGTCTATGGGTCTGGCATTGGGTTTGCCGCAAGAGTGGAAATGTGCGCCTGCAGATCCTCTGTTTGCGGTGGTTGATGTCAAGGCTGCTGAGACTTTAGCCACTTGGCCTGACGGTTCTACGGCCGTTGTTATGCGGAGAGGAGCGGATGGTGTGGACATTTTTTGCGGCATCCCTTATGTTCCCACTGCACTTTACCGTGCGGCCGCACGTGTGGCAGGTGTGCATCTTTTTACGGAGGAAGAGGAATGTAATGTCTGTGCCAACGGTCCCTTTTTATCCCTGCATGCCAGTCGGGACGGCAATGTCGTTGTCCGGTTGCCGAGAGAAGTTGAAATCTTTGATGCTCTGTCAGAAAAAAAGTTGGGAGATAGACACACTTTGACGCTGCCGATGAAAAAAGGCGAAACCCGAGTATTGCGTCTGGATCGGTGAAGGCTGAAATGCGGTGGTCAAAAAATATGCGGATGATAACAAAAATTATTTTTATGGCAGTGCTTGGTCTCTGCGTTGTTGGTTCGTTCGCGGAAACACCTGCCCGTGCAGTCGAGTCTATCGACAAGCGGATATATACCTGTTATCGCTCCTTCTGGCCGGAGTTGGAGATGACGGCTAATTTTGGGGCTTTGGATATCAACACCCGCTGCTTCTTCGCTGCGAACACG
>JAQVQN010000029.1 GCA_028701555.1 Kiritimatiellia bacterium
GGCTACCTGCATGTGCTGTGCGAAGGCGGCGGCACGCTGGCGGGCGGGCTTAACGATGCCGGTCTGGTGGACGAGTTCGCTATATTCTACGCGCCGGCGGTGTTGGGCGACACGCGGGCGGTCAGCGGCGTGGCAGGCAGAGGGGGTTTGCTGAACCGGATAAATCGTATGAGGCTTGTTGAGACTAGGCGTTTCGGCGAGGATGTGCTGGTGCGCGTGAGGAGGGGGTGAGGCATGTTTACGGGACTGGTGCAGCGGGTGGGGGTGTTGCGGCGGCTGGCGCGGTCGGGCGGAGGATGGTCGCTGGAGATCACGCATGAGCCGTGGCCGGACAGGCTGGCGCTGGGTGAGAGCGTGGCGGTGCAGGGCGCGTGTCTGACGGTGACGACGGAGGCGGCAGGCGTGTTCCGGGCGGATGTCTTGGACGAGACGTTGAGCAGGACGGCCTTGCAGAAGCTGTGTGCCGGGGCGCGGGTTAACCTTGAACGCGCGCTGGCGGTCGGAGACCGTCTGGGCGGTCATTTCGTGAGCGGTCATATTGACGAGCAGGGGGTATTGGGCGGGATTGAGCCGCGCGGTCGTGACGTGGCCTGGCGTGTGCGGTGCTCGCGCGGACTGGCGCAGTTGACGGTGGAGAAGGGTTCGGTGGCGATCGACGGCGTAAGTCTGACGGTTTCGGGCTTGGGAGAAGAGTGGTTCGAGGTTAACCTGATACCGCACACGCTCGTGGCAACGAGTTTAGGCGACCGCAGGGTGGGCGACCCGCTGAATCTGGAGGGGGATGTTTTGGGTAAATATGTGGCGCGGATATTGGGTCAGCGCGGTGGGCATGCTATCACGGCAGAGATGCTGACAGAGAACGGGTTTGTTTAGGCAATAGCAGTTGTGCGCTTACATCGAGGCCGATAACCATAGAGCTGGATGTGGAGAAAACTAGAAAATGATTCATAAGAAAAATGTTTTATGTTTAGGGCTGAGCCCGGTTTTGCAGCGAACTTTGTGTTTTGACAGGCTAGTGCTGAACGATGTCAACCGTGCGCGGACAACAGTCGAGTCCGGAGCTGGCAAGGCTCTTAACACAGCGCACGCTTTGGCGATTCTAGGCACGCCTGCTCAGGTTGCGGGTTTTAACGGTGGAGATAGTGGGTGTAAGGTGGCTGCTTTAACGCGCACGTATAATGTTAAGGCATGTTTTACCGCGATGCGCGCGCCGACACGTATTTGCACCACTATATTAAGCGGAGCGGACAACAGCACAACAGAACTTGTGGAGGAAGCGCCTGCCCCGGGGCGGAACGCGCAGAAATTGTTTGTTCGGGAAAACCTGAAACGAATATCCCGGGCATCGCTGCTGGCTATTAGCGGGACTTTGCCGCCCTTTGCCGATGACTCGTTTTATGTTGCTTTCGTGCGCGAGGCTAACAGAGCAGGTGTGCCGGTAATGATTGATTCGCACAGGACGGCGTTAATCAATGTGCTGTTTGAGAGGCCTTTGCTGGCAAAGCTCAACGCGCATGAGCTGTCCGTCACTTTAGGCGAGCGCATGGATAACGAGCGGCGCATCTTGCGCGGAATGCGTGACCTGTACGGGATGGGGGCGATGAATGTGTTTGTAACGCAGGGGCGAGGCCCAGCATATCTGCTTAACCAGGGCGGGATATGGCGGTTCGTTCCGCCGGATATTGCGTTGCGTGTGAACGCCATTGGCAGCGGAGACTGCACGCTGGCGGGTATCATACATTCGTATCTGAGCGGTAAAAGTCTACCTGTCGCGGTGTGCTATGGTATTGCCTGCGGCAGCGCTAATGTAGAAAGCATGACCCCGGCAGATTTTGAGCGCAAGCGCGTTCAGGCTTTATTCCGGTGCGTAAAAGCCGAGAAGATCACGGCGCTGTAAGATTTTCGGTGCTGAATTCCGGGATAAAGGGGCTGCATGTCCAGTCCCTGTCAGGAGTTTCAAACAAGACTGCCCCGTGCAGAAAGCCGACCCAATTATCCGCTGTGAACTTTGCGGCATTCAGTCCGGTCAGAAAAGCTGCGACAAAGATATCGTGGCTAACATAGACGCCCAAGAGTGTGGTGGTGTTTTGCTGCAGCCATTGCGCCAGTTCAGCGGTGGCCTGTTGGACGGGACGCGAGTGGGGGGCGGTTCCTTTGCGCAGGTATTCCAGCATGAAAGACATGTAGCCCTGAGCCTGCATCAGTTTCTGGACGGCGCGTGAATCCTCATAGTAGAAACCATGTACTCCCAACTGTTCGGTATCGTGTATAGTTGGAGCTTCAAAACCCATGCCAGCGGCGAAATGTTGGGCTGTCAGTTGGCAGCGCACCATTGGGCTGGCGAAAAAACTGGCGTCTCTGCAACCACGCAGCATGTTGCCGGCGGCAAAGGCCGTGGAGACGCCGAAGGGGGTGAGCCCCAGGCCGCGCCCAAAATCCGCATCTTCCGGGCTGATCGGGGGCCGCTCCGCATGTCTGAGCATCAGCGCAGTCCGTTGACCTTGCGAAAGAGCGGCGCGAATTCCGTTTAGGTTTACAGCCGTGCGTGAAATGCGCATTTTTGAATATTTCCGGCGCTTACAGATGTCAGTTTGAACGCGCACGGTCGTTATATTCGCCGGTACGGGTGTCGATACGTATTACATCGCCTTCGTTGACAAAGAGAGGCACCGCAAGTTCATAGCCGCCATCGACAACAGCCGGTTTTGTAACCTTGCCGGCTGCGGTGTTGCCTTTTGCGCCGACGTCGCATTTGATGATCTTGCGTTCGACGAGGTTAGGCAGCTCGACCTCTATGACTTCGTTGTTGAAAAACAGGGCATCCACCGGCATGTCATCCATCAGGAAGAACTTGTTGCGGCCGAGCACCTCTGCGCTAATGGTTATTTCCTCGAATTCCTCATTGAGGAAGATGTGTTGTCCAGCGTTTTCGTATGAGAAACGGATGGTGCGCTGGAGCAGTTCCGGTTTCTCAAAGCGGTCGTTAGACCTGAAGCTACGGCTCATGGTAGAGCCGTTCAGCATATTCTTCAATTTACAGTTATAGATCGCCTGGCCCTTGCCGGGCTTGCTGAAGTCAAAATCAGTAATCAGATACGGGGCGCCGTCGATTTGAATTTTCAGGCCTTTACGTAGATCGGATGCGTCAAACATGATAATCCTCTTGCAGGTGAAAAAAACATGTGGATTTTACGAGTTGGGATCGAGATATGTCAAGCGTTTGAAATGCCATGCCGCATGTTTTGCCAGTTTGCCGTCTATAACAAACGGTCTTGACTCAATCAGGGTTTATATTGAAAATAGTAGCGATTCTTTTAAAAGGAAACAGGTGTTTTAAATATGCGTGTTAAAGGTGTTATCCCGTCACGGTGGGGCTCGACGCGTTTTCCGGGCAAAAGCCTTTACCCCATTTGCGGGAAGCCTTTGGTGCAGTGGGTCGTAGAGGCGGCGCAGCGCTCGTGTGAGCTGGACGAAGTGATTGTGGCGACCGACGATTGCCGGATCGCCGATGCGCTGGCTGGCATAGCGCGGGTGGTTATGACGCGCAGCGACCATCCTTCTGGCACCGACAGGGTGGCGGAGGCGGCTTGCGCGGAAGATGATGACATAATTATAAACATCCAAGGCGATGAGCCGCTGATCGAGCCGCATCTGATTGACGATTTGGTGGCGCGCATGCGGGGTGATCGCGGTTGGGCGATGGCTACGGCGGCCTGTACGATCAAGAACGCGCGCGATCTTGAGGCTCGGACGGTAGTCAAAACTGTACTGGACAGGGACGGCGGTGCGCTTTATTTTTCGCGTCTTCCGATACCTTGTCGCCGTGACGGAGACGTTGATCTGAACTCCGGGCTATATTTGCGTCATTTGGGCATATACGCATATAGGGGTGCTTTTTTGAAACGTCTGGTAAGCGAGCCTCCGTGTCCGCTGGAAGAGACCGAGTGTCTGGAGCAGTTGCGGGCTTTGTATTTGGGCGGCAGGATTGCGGTGATTATGACCGAGTCGCATGGTGTTGGCGTCGACACGCCCGAGGATGTCACGGCGGTTGAGAGCATCTTGCGAGGCAGGCAAAAGTGAGGCGGATTTTTTCATTTGTTGGAGAATTTTATGGTTAAGAGCAAACAGATTAAGGTTAAAAAGGTTGTTTTCGGTGGCAAGCGGCTGGCGTTCATTGCCGGACCGTGTGTGATTGAGTCTGCCGAGGGCACATTCGATTTAGCGGCGAAACTCGTGAAGCTCGCGAATGAGTTGGCTGTGCCGCTGGTTTTCAAAGCATCTTTTGACAAGGCCAACCGTACGTCTTTAGACTCTTACAGGGGGCCGGGCATGGAGGAGGGGCTGGCGATATTGCGCGAGGTGCGCGACCGTTTTGGTGTGCCTGTGCTGACGGACGTGCATGAACCCTGGCAAGCCGAGCATGCAGCCCAGGCGGTTGACATCATACAGATTCCCGCTTTCCTGTGCCGCCAGACCGATCTGCTGACGGCTGCGGCTGCCACCGGAAAAGTCGTGAACGTCAAGAAGGGGCAGTTCATGGCACCGGAAGACATGGTTAACGTGGTCGATAAAATCACAGGCGCTGGCAATGATCAGATCATATTGACCGAAAGGGGCGCCAGTTTTGGATACCGCAATCTAGTGGCTGACATGCGCAGTCTGCTGATAATGCGCGAGTTGGGTTATCCGGTGGTGTTCGATGCCACACACAGTGTCCAGCGTCCTGGCGGGGCGGGCAAAATGAGTGGCGGTGACGGGCGCTGGGCACCAGCTTTGGCGCGTGCCGCTGTGGCGACAGGAGTTGACGGAGTATTTATGGAAACACATGTTAATCCTGAAGAGGCCTTATCGGACAAGGCCAATGCTGTGGCTTTCAGGGATTTGAAACGATTGTGGAAAACATTAGGGGCTATACATGATATGGTGCGCTAGACCGGGAAAATTGGTCGGCGGCGGTCTGGCGTGGGCAGTCCTTTGCCTTTTATTAGGCGGGGCTTGGGCTCAAGGCGATAGTGAAACGGACCGTTGGTTTGAACGTTCGTCAGATGAAGGTTGGCGGGCTTTAGCGGAGCGTTGGCACGATGTCAAAGAGTCTATGACATCACCGGTTGAAAACTTGATGTTGCCGATAGACCACTTCCCGAACGGGAGGGTCAAGGCTATGCTAGCAGCGAAAAAGGCGCAGGTTTTTTTAGACGGGATCATTTTTGCTGAGGATGTTACAGTCGATTTGTTCAACGATAAGGGGAAGTTAGACGGTCGTTTGACTGCTGAGGGGTGCATTTTCGATCGCAACACGAAAACGGGCTATTGCGAGGGGCCTGTCAGCATGGAAAAAGAGGGGGATCGCTTAAAGGGGCTCGGTATGTTCTTCTCTTTTGATAGGCAATCCATTAAAATACTCGGCAAATGTGAAATACGCACACGCCGTATCCGTAACAACTTCGGGAGGTTGAGATAAGATGACGAAACGGTTATTATTTTTGCTGGCTGGTGTGACGATGACGGTCAGCCATGTGAGGTCGCAGGGTGGGGAAGGCAAAGCCGTGCCTGCGGCTGTGGAAAAAAGTGTTGTTGCGGATGGTGGCGGGCAGGGGCGCGAGGCGGTGATCACTGCTGAACGCATCGAGTTCGACAACAAGGAAGGCATAATCCTTTTTGACGAGAACGTGTTAGTTGATGACGAGCAGTTCATCATGCGTTCAGAGCGTTTGCTGGTTTTTTTGGAGGGCACCAACGACGTTCATCAGATTATGGCTGTAGGCCGTGTGGTCATCACCAACGAGAACCGCACGGCAAGCTGCGACAAGGCGGTTTATACCAAAAAGGATGGGCAGATCGTGATGACCGGTAACGCGCTTCTGATGCGCCACGGAGAGCAGGGCGGTGAGATCACCGGTAATCGGATCACCTTTTGGCTAGACGATGAACGCATGGAGGTGTCGCCGGGGCGCGTGGTGCTGCCGCCGGGCACCTTCAAAAAGGCAGAGAAGTCATTTATGCCCTAACGCGCGTTTGCGGCAAACTTCGCGGATTTTTTACAGATAGCCAGGTTGTGGATTTGGGTAACTATGCGAGACATTTCGGATGACAATGTGACGGCTGCGTTGGACGTGCAAGCCGAGGAACTAGTCAAGCAGTACGGCAGCAGAACTGTAGTTGACGGGATATCCTTGCATGCCAGTTGCGGTGAGATAGTCGGTTTGCTGGGACCTAACGGGGCTGGCAAGACGACCACGTTTTATATGATTGTGGGGCTGGTAAAACCTAATTCCGGGTGCGTTTCTTTCCGAGGTGAAGACATTACAAGAATGCCGGTTTATCGTCGAGCGCGTCTCGGTCTGGGGTATTTGGCGCAAGAGGCCTCGGTTTTCCGAAAGCTGACTGTTGAAGAGAATGTGTTGGCCATTTTGGAAACGATGGAAATGTCCAGGGCCGAGCGCCTGGAGAGAGCTGAAGAACTGCTTGCCAGCCTTAATTTGACCAAGGTGGCCCGACAGCGAGCCTACACTTTGAGTGGCGGTGAGCGCAGGAAACTTGAAATCGCGCGGGCTCTTGTTCGCAAGCCGGCTATCTTGATGTTGGACGAGCCTTTCAGTGGCGTTGACCCTCTAGCGGTGCATGACATTCAAGAGATTGTCAAAGATCTTCGCGATCGAGGGTTAGGCATAATTGTAACTGACCACAATGTTCGAGAGACTTTAGCCATAGTTGATCGCGCTTATCTGGTTTATGACGGTAAGCTATTGTGTGAGGGCACGAGTGATTTTTTAGTTAACGACGAGACAGCAAGACGTCTTTATTTGGGTCATAATTTCAGGATGTAGTTAAGCAACAGTAACGCAATAACAAAGGAAGGCACCGCTTATGTCAATTGAAGTCACGATTAGACACATGAACTCGAATTCCGGCATGAAGGAGTATGCTGAGGAACGCGCAAATAAACTCATCAGTCAGTTTCCGCGGGTTGAGAGTGTGCATGTTATTATCGATGTGCAGAGGCATCTGTATGAGGCTGAGGTTATAGTGCAGCAAAAGGGGCTGACCGCCGTAGGTGCCAAAGAGCACGCCGACAGTGCCCGGGCTGTCATTGACATTGCCGCTGCGCGGGCTGAGAAACAATTGCGGAAGACGCTAAGCAAGCGTGTGACCACGCATTTGCGCAAAAAGAATAAAGTGAAGGAATAATGGCTGTAGCACGAAACAGTTCAAGACAGAGATCGCCGGTAACGGTAGGTGCGTTTCTGTCGGCTGGGCGCGATCGTCTGGGGCTCGAGTTAATTGCAGGAGAAGCGGGGCTTGGGCGCATCATAGCAGAGCCAATGGTTCACCGTCCCGGCTTGGCGCTTTCGGGCTTTTATGGGCATTTCGCCCAAAAGAGAATTCAGGTTCTGGGCATGGCCGAGCACGCTTATTTGAATTCTTTGCCGGAGGATTTGCGTGTGCAAAGGATCAACGAGCTTTTCAGCCTTAAAATACCTTGCATGGTGTTCTCGCGAAACAAACGTGTCTTTCCAGAGGTTATGCTGGTAGCGGAGCGTAATAACATCAGCGTCTTGCGCACAGGCATGGTGACCAGGCATTTCATACAGACGGCGACATTCGTGCTGGAGGATCTGCACGCTCCGAGTTGCAAAGCATACGGAACCATGATGGAAGTGGCGGGTGTCGGTGTGTTCATTGAGGGAGATCCGGGGATGGGCAAAAGCGAGACGGCTTTGGGGCTGATCAAGCGCGGCCACGCCCTTGTGGCAGATGATCTGACCCTCTTGAGACGGGACAGCAATGGTAACTTGATGGGTTCTGCAATGTCCGTGACCAAGTATTATATGGAAATCAGAGGCATCGGCATTATTCATGTGCCTTCTGTTTTCGGCGTCTCTTCGGTGCGCGGGGAAAAGCAGGTGGACATGGTGATCACACTTAAGCGACAGGGTGAAGCAGACGCTGAATTAGACCGCACCGGCATGGAAGAATTGCGGCGTGAGTTTTTGGGCGTGTCAGTGCCGCAACTGGTTATACCGGTGGCACCTGGGAGAGATTTGGTGAATCTGGTGGAAACGGCGGCTCAAGAGTTTAAGCTGCGCCTTTCCGGTTTCGTAGCGGTTCGTGAATTGGATTCACGGATCAGGCAACATCATGCCGGATGATGGGAGTAGATCGTGGGACAATCAGAACCAAATAAAGAAACGCGGGTTTTTGTTCTGTTGAACAAATACGGGATGCATGTTCGGCCGGCTGGGCTTTTTGCAAAAGTGGCCTCAAGGTATAATGCTTCAGTTGACGTTGAGAAAGACGGCAATGTTGTTTCTGGAAAGAGCATCATGGCGTTGATGACCCTTGAGGCTGTTTGCGGATCAAGGCTGCGGGTAACGGCAGCGGGGCCGCAGTCTCGCGAAGCTCTGGATGAGCTTGAGTCTTTGGTCGCGCGCAAATTTGATATACCTGATGAGCAGTGAGTCAGATAATGCGGTACAAGGCGTATGCGCTATGCGCATGCTTAATGGCTTGCCGGTGTCGCGAGGGTTTGTTTCCGGGCCTGTTTTTCTTTTCAGGTCTACGGGCAGCGAACAGATCCCCGAATATCGTATAGAACCGCAAGATGTGTCGCGTGAGAACGCGCGACTCACTGACGCATTTACGTTGACAAAGACCCAAATAAATTCGTTGGCAAATGAGCTTAAAAAGCGCATAAGTGGCGATGAGGCCTCTATTTTCGACGGCCATCTCATGATGCTAGACGACGCTTCTTTCGTGGGTTCTTGCGCCGATAAAATCAAGAAGGAGCTTTTCAACGCCGAAATGGCCGTGAATGCTGTAGCCGAGCATTATTTTTCAATATTCGCTGCTATGGATGATGTGTATCTGAAAGAAAGAGCTAAAGATGTCAGCGATATTTCAAAAAGGATAATACAAAACCTTTTAGGGCGCGGCGAAGTGGCTATATCACGTTTAGATCGCCCTTCCATAATTGTCGCGGATGAACTGTCCCCGTCGGAAACGATCACTTTGCCAAGAAATATGATTTTGGGGTTTGCCACCGACAGGGGCAGCGCCACTTCGCACGCATCACTTCTAGCACGCGCTCTTGGCATACCGGCTGTCGCTGGACTTGGTACAATTTCCGAGGTGGTCAAAACAGGAGACCTGCTGCTTCTGGATGGCACACGCGGCAAGGTGGTTCTCAATCCTGATGGTGAGGAGTTCGCCGCATTTGATAAAATGGTGGAACGCTCGGAGTCGATCAGGGTCACTCTCGAACAGGATAGGTTGACCAAGGGCGCGACCAGTGACGGACACATGGTGCCCTTCCTTGCCAACATAGACCATAGCACTCCCATGACTGATCTTTACGCAGTTGGTGCAGAAGGAGTCGGCCTTTACCGGACAGAATATTTATGGATGGCCTATGAGCGAGAACCTACGGAAGAAGAACAAACTCACGCCTATACGGCCGCTGTCAGAGCCATGCCTGAAGGATTTCCTGTAACAATACGTGTGCTTGATCTTGGTGGCGACAAAATTACAGGCAATGCAGCCGCGCATAAAGAAGCCAATCCTTTTCTCGGCAATCGTTCGATTCGTTATCTTTTGCGGAACCGCGATGTTTTCCGACGTCAGTTACGGGCAATACTGCGTGCAAGCGCACATGGCAGTGTGCAGATAATGTATCCCATGATAGCTGCTGTTGAGGAGTTGCAGGCAGCTAACATTGAACTCTTGTCCTGCATGTCTGATCTAAAGCAGGAAGGCATTCCTTTTGACGAGAATATGCGGCGTGGGGTTATGATTGAAATACCGGCAGCCGCCATAATTGCCGACACTTTAGCGAATGAAGCCGACTTTTTTTCGATTGGAACTAACGACCTTATACAATATTCGCTTGCGGTTGACAGGCTCAATGAGACTGTGGCTAGGCTTTATCAGCCGACTCATCCAGGAGTTCTGCACCTCATTAACATCGCAATCCAGGCAGCTCATCACCACGGGCAGAAGGTGGCCGTATGCGGCGAGACAGCGGCCGATCCTTTTCTGGCCGTACTCCTAATCGGCATGGGAGTTGACGAGCTGAGCATGTCTCCTAATCTGATACCGCTGGTTAAAAAAGTTGTCAGACAAGTCAAGTTAGACGACACCAAACTGTTGGCTGATGAGGTGCGGCACATGGCGGGATTGTCTGCCGAAAAAATTTATACGCATTGCCGCAATTTCGTTCTGAAATTTATGCCGGACCTTATGTATATGCAATAAATCTAAAAGCGGCAATCAGCTGCCGCTTTTGGATTAAGCATGCAGATCACTCTTGATTATTTTTTTTGAAGCGGAATAGTGCGTCAGGGTACATTTTGGGAGTTATGCCCGCCTGTTTTAGTAGGTTAACGTGCGGCCAGAACTCGCCTGACTCCGCGAGGTCGTGCGCATCGGACGCTAAAGCAATATGCACGCCTTTTTCAAAACAGGCTTTTATAAAATCAGCGTCTGGATGGTTTATGTGAAAATTAACTTCAGCTGCAATTCCGCAATCGGCCAAAAGACTTGCGACCACCGGATAAAGATGTTTAGGAGGTGACAAACGGTTGCGTGTAAAAAAACGGAAAGGATGAGCTAGCACGTTAATGTCGTGATTAAGCAGATGCTCTATGTCGCGCATGAACAGGCTTTCCGCTTCCTTTTGACTGGTCTTGCCGGGAACAAAACCCTGCACGTAATGAACTGAGCCGATAATTATGTCCCAATCGGCAGTCATGTCCTCAGGTGCCAAAAGCAATTTGCCGTTGTCATACAGGTCTACCTCCAAGCCAACTTTCACAAAAGGCGATCGTATTTTATTTGCGAAACGCCGGAAATTCAACATCCGTCCGCGCTCTGGATTAGCCCAAACCTCTTGCACTATGGCCGGATCATTTTGCCAGTGGAACCCCATTGCGCAGCGTTTTTCGAAATAAAGTTGAAAAGCATGTTCAGTAACGCACAGTGTGGACACGCCCAGTGACTGTGAAAGAGCGATGCATGCGGCTGTGTCCACTGTTGTTCCGCAATAGGCAAACTCAGAGTGCGAATGCACATCAATTATATTCGGCATTTGCATTGACAGGCTCAAGTCTTCAATCTCGATATTGGTTCCTTCTAGACGGATTAAACTGAAACGGTATGGAGCTTCGCACAATGCGGGAACGGTGTGATAAAGGACTCCTTCATGCGTACGAGGTTTCTGTCCCTTATGGTAATGTCCGCTTAAAGACAAGATAACGCCGACTTTCTTGAATGAGTCTATGATTTCAGCAGAATTTGTTGGCCGATAAGGGTAGTGTGAGTCTATCGGAGGATAAATCGGAGGATGTTGCACGGCGATCAGCGGTATGCCGGGGTTTTCCTTGGCGAGTGTAAGTGTGCGCAAAAGGTCTGTTTCTGAACGTGCGCAATCATGCGAGTCTTTATAGCTGTCGGCATAAAGAATAAAGCCGTAACCGCCAGTCTTATAAAAATTTTGCGGATGGTCAAAAAATTCATCGAAGGTTTTCTGGTCGCCGTCATGGTTGCCTGGCACAGCCAAGAAAGGAATGTTGCTGAGCAGCAACTCACTGTAAATTGATACATTATCAAGTTGAGCGTTACGTCCATTTCCGTTTTCCAGCACGTCGCCTAAAACCAGCGTCAAATCGGGGTGCACGTCCATGTGTTTAAGTCGAAGGAAGACTTTTTTCAGCATGATCCTGGCGAGTTCACCGCGCACCTGTGGAGGCTGTGCGGTCTGACGTGCCAACCCTGTGTAATGCAAATCCGCAACGGCGAGTATTGTCAGCTTCCTGTCACTCATATCCTGTAAAAACTTTCATAAAGGCGATTTTAAAATCCGTAAATAAGTCTCAGTTGGAGGGATAAAATAAAGTAAGCGTCTCGTGTGGTCAATAGCTTTCAGAAAAAAATAATCGCGCGTCCTTTATCTTGTTTAAATGTGTGGTTTTGTTTTGACGAGATCACTGCTTATTTAGCGGTATTTACCGCTATCGAAATATATTTTTTAATGCTCAAGACTTGTGTTTAATGGCATTAAAAAGGTAATATAC
>JAQVQN010000391.1 GCA_028701555.1 Kiritimatiellia bacterium
GGTTCCGCAGCGGCATCTTCCGCGACGGCGTCTTCGAGCTGGGCAGCGCCCCCCTTCTCCACCCCATCATCGAGTTGGCCGCCGATCCATCCGAACACGCCCAGCTCAATGCCATCTTCGCCCTCAATAAACTCTTCTTGGATCTCTACAACAACCGCTTCCATCAGCACAACCGGGACAAATATCCCGCCATGGCTGTCCTCATCGACCAGCTCAAGGACGACCCGGCCCGTGACTGGACCGTACCCGAAATGGCCCAGTTCTGCGACATGAGCGTCAATCGCTTCCGCGAGGCCTTCACAAAACGCACCGGCATGCTGCCAAAACTCTATCTCGACAAGCTCAAGGTCAACCAGGCAACCACCCTCCTCATCGAAAGCTCCCTCAGCATCGCCGACATCGCCAGCCGCGTGGGGTTCACCGACGCCTTCCACTTCAGCCGCCGTTTCAAACACCTCACCGGCATCGCTCCCTGCTACTATCGCGAACAATTCGGTAAAACCGGCGCCGATAAAGCCTAAATATCAATACGCCACTCGGCAGCCCACAGGAAAACCCACACCAATCTGCGGATATAAAAAGTCTTCCCGCCTTCGCGTGAAACAACCTTCCCGTCTTCCTTCCCGGCGGCGTGACTTGACGCGCAGCGGCAAGACACGCCGCCTTCTTCGCGCCTTCGCGTGAGATAATCAGAGGCGTGCGAAATCAGAACAAACTCAGCTGCTGGCCTTTCTGCTGCTTCTCGCTGATGGTGCTCAGCATGGACTTGAAGCCCTCGGCTTCCGCCAGGGTCTTGATGCGCACCCAGTCCGGCGTCCGCCGGCGAATGCCGTCTAGCCCCGTCCAACCATCCGGCAGCGCCGCGTCCAGACGCACCAGCTCCCGATTGCGCACCAGCAAATCTCCTGCGGCCTGCAGTTTCCCCCGCAGGCGCTCGTTGCTGATGTCATCAAGATGCGCCAGAATGCCGTCAATGCTGCCATAGTCCTGCAAGAGCTTCGCGGCGGTCTTCGGGCCAACGCCGTCCACGCCGCGGATATTGTCCGAACTGTCCCCCAGCAGCGACAGATAGTCGCCCAAGCAAGCCACCGGCACCCCAAATTTCGCCTCGACTTCGGCCGGCCCGACGCTTTCCCAGGCATCGCCCTTGACCGACTGCAAGAGCTCGACTTCGGGTGACACCAACTGCGCGATGTCCTTGTCATGTGTCAAGATGGCCACAGGCAGGCCTTCACGCACGCCAGCCACGGCGGCGATGATATCGTCGGCCTCCGCGCCTTCCTGCTCAAGAATCGGCCAGCCAAATGCCGCCAGCCATTCGCGGATGGCTGGCAGCTGCCCGCGTAAATCGTCCGGCATCGGCGGGCGCTGCGCCTTGTACTCCGGGCAAAGCTCCACTCGCCGAGCCGGCTTGCCCTTATCAAAAACCACCGCGCCGTAGCTGCTGGGCAAGCTGCGCTCAAGATTCAGTAGCAAGCGCCCAATCCCATACAGCGCATTGACCATCTCGCCGCGAGGATTGGTCAGACCACGCACCGCATAAAAGGACCGATATATCTGCGCATAAGCATCGATCAACACAATTTTTTTCATCATCAAGCCATTTCTTGTTCAGACCTCTCATGCGAGATCATTTTTCCAGTCCACCGCGGCCATTGCGACGTACATGGCCCGGCGAGCGAAGACGTCCATCCGCGGGGCCATGCGAGAAGCGGCTGGAAGCCGCTTCCACTCCGTCGCGCGCGCTAACGCGTCCACCGGGTCCCCGAGGGCCACTGGGTCCACCCGGCAGCGCCGCGCCCTCTTCGCCAGCAAGCGCCGCTCAGCCCAGTTCCGAGAGCTTCACGCCGCGTCCCAGTCGCGCCGATTGTTCTGCCGCGAACATCACTTGATGCGAACGAAAGCCCTGCTCAAAATTGGTCAGCGGTTCGTCCACGCCAGTCTGGATGCTCTCGACAAAGGCCTGCATCTGCGGCAAGTACGGGTGGTCGGTCACCTCACCGGAGTCGAGCATGGCCGTTTCCAGCGTCGTCCAGCGCTCCTTGTTCAGCCCGGGCAGCTCCGTCGTGTACAACTTGTTGTCCAACAGGCTGCCCTTGCTGCCAACCAAGTGGAAGTGGAAGTAATACGGCTGCAGGCAGTCAATGCAGGCGGCGACTTTGCCAACCCGGCCATTGGCGAATTTGAGTATCGTAACACTGCAGGAGTCGAACTCGTAGTCAGCAAAGCATTCCGCCCGACTGCGCGAACTGAAACAGCTGACCTCTTCAACCGGCTCGCCCATCAACAGCAGCAACGCGTCAAGCGCATGACAGCCGCCGCTGAGCAGCGCGCTGCCACCACCGTCTTTCTTGGCGCTCCAGCGGAACTGTCCATACCAGGGGCCAATACCGTGGTAATAGTCGGCCTCGCCATAATGAATGTCACCGATCAAGCCCTTGCGTACCACGGAATACAACAACGACAGCTGCTTGCTATACCGGCATTCAAAGCCCACGCAGGCCTTCTTGCCACTGGCGCGAATCGCGTCACGCATGCGCACGGCGTCCGCATAACTCAGCGCTACCGGCTTCTCCACATACACATGCTTGCCTGCCTGCACCGCCGCTATCGCCTGCTCGGCATGAAACATGTTCGCCGTGCACAGCGACACAACGTCGATCTCGGGATCAGCCAGCACCTCCTCGTAGCGCGAATAGACCTTCACCGGCACCCCATAGCGCGCCTCAACCTCAGCCGGGCTGGGATTGCGACTGCTGCACACCGTCGTCACTTTCGCGCCCGTCGTGGCTTGATAGGCATCAATATGCGCTTCGGCCACCCAACCCAAACCGACTACTGCCACCCGTAAATCGCCCATTACCGCCTCCTGTCTGCCTGCTGATATCTCGAACCAGGTCCGCAATCTCTGCCTTGTGTATCCTCCAACACAGTGAAAAATCACCGCCCCCCTGCCGGAACAAAAGGCTACTCTATCGGGCAATGCCA
>JAQVQN010000392.1 GCA_028701555.1 Kiritimatiellia bacterium
GAAACCGCCGCGGACGCCTCGGGGAGGCGTCCCTACCTGATCCGCGCTGGTAGGGCGGTTTCCCCGAAACCGCCGCGGACGCCTCGGGGAGGCGTCCCTTCCAATAACTTCAGAGTTCATTGTTCGATGTTCAACGTTCGATGTTCCCTTTGCCTTCTCTGTTTCGCTCGGAGCCCCGGGTGGCGGGCTTGTCTTAAACAAATCAACGCCCGGCCAAACCGTCCCCGATGCCGATCATGATCACCGAAACCACCAGCACACTGATGCCTGTCCAGAGATACACCCTGGTTTTGGCGTCCACCCCCCGCCACTCTTTGAGCACGACCCCCCAAAGGTTGCTGAAAATGATGATCGCCGCCATGAAAATGCTCCATCCGGCATAACTGTACTCGCCCAGTTTGGTCGCGCCGGTGCCGAAACTGAACCACTGGCCATACCACAGAATTCCGCTTACGATGGCCAACAGATAATTGAAGAGCAGAATCTTGCGCGGACGCATCACATAATCACCAAAAGCCTTGTTCTTCGCCGTAGTGATCATTGTCGAAATTAAGTTCGTCGTGAACCCTCCCAGCAGCGCGAAAACCAGCAGCGGCATGTTCTTGAAAACCTCAGCCGTGCCGTAGTCAACCGCCACCCCGGCTATGGGCGCGCCGACCGTGAAGGCGAAGGCAATGCTCGCGCTCATCACACCGCCTGCCACGGCCAGTGTTAGCCCCTTGACCAAGGCGAACTCTTTAACCCCGGCTTTTTTAAGATCGTCGCTCAGCATCTGTTCCTTGCGCACACCCGCGTAACCGCACAACGCCGTGCCCGCAAGACACACCAGGAATCCCATAAGCACCACTAAGCCAGCACCGGTTGTGAACAGCAACACGATCTTTCCGTCAATCGCCGCAGGCACCAGCGTGCCCACAATCGCACAGACTCCAAGACACACCGACTGCCCCAGCGATATGCCCAAATACCGCAAACCCAGTGCGCTCATGAACCCGCCGAATCCCCACAGAACACCAAACCCGTAAGCCCCCAGGGCACTTTTGGCCGGACTCGACCGCAGGATCGCCCACAGGTCAGGCGTGGTCAGCAGACCGGAAAGCGGCGGCATTATCACCCAGGCAACAAACCCTAGACTGATCCAATAAGTCTCCCACGTCCACTTCTTGATCGCATGGGACGGCACGTAAAAACTGGCCGCCGAAAAACCGCCTGCCAACAAAAGCAGGATGCCCAGAAAATGCTCCATAAATTTATCCTTTGTTTAACTTGAACCGCGTGGAAACCTCAACACTCATGACCTCGCCCGGACGTATAACCGCCGGACACCCGCCCGCCGCCTCTATCTCCATGAAGCCTGACACGTCGCTGTAGACACTGTACCTGACACCGCGCTTTGACGGCAAGGCTTCCGGCGCGGCGTCGCGGATATCGATGTGCCGCTGCCCTTGCGGCAGCGCAGCCGCTGTCCGACGCGCCGTCAGACCGCGGCGCGAATCGCGGAACTCGATCCATGGCACCTGTGCGCCGATCCCGATCTGGTAACGCTGCGAGCCGTCTGTGCGCGTGCGGCACATGCCGCCGCCCCAACTCCGCTGCGCGTCACTCGGCTCATCGTACAAATCCCAGACCGAAGCCCTGCTCTCGCACGGAAAAACCACTTCGCACCCGGGGCCGCAGTCGAACTGACCCAGCGACCATGGCGCCAGCAGACATTCTGAACGCCGCAAGGGCCTGCTGCCGAGATACGTGATGCTTTCAACCACGTTCACCGTCAGCGACCCGCGTACCGTAGATAACTTAAAATGCCGCTCGAAAAGAGCTGGAATTCCCAGCCCGCCGTTGTTCACCAGATCAACCTCGGCGCATACCGTCACCGCGCGCGCAGCCTGCCGCGTGACCAGAAATCTTGCGTCGCGCAACCCCGGCGGCACGCGCCAACTGCCCGCCGCATATTCGTACCCCAGCGACGTGCCTTCCGGCG
Organism: Kiritimatiellia bacterium; assembly: GCA_028701555.1. Taxonomy (GTDB): domain Bacteria; phylum Verrucomicrobiota; class Kiritimatiellia; order RFP12; family UBA1067; genus JAQVQN01. The sequence continues at coordinate 1,982 of JAQVQN010000392.1, forward strand.
CCGGCCAAAGTCCGTCACCGCCGGGGTTGAGATACCGCTCCCGCGTGGATTGACCGGTGACCGCATCTGGGTTAACACGGTTCAGCACCTCGCCGTCCAGCACACCGTACCAGCGGCCTTCGAGGTCTAGACCGATAACCACACCAGCCTTAGCGTCGCCGGCCACCGCAACCTTTTTGCCGGCTTTGGCAAAAAGGTTGTTCAAATGACTAACTTTCATTTCTTACTCACTGATACTCGGCCGCAAGCTGCTTGGCGGTCACGAAACGCCCGCCGCGCTGCAAAAGCATCCCGCACATGCGGTCAAGCTGCCGCACCGCCTTCGGCCCGCAGTTCTTGACGATAAACGGCAACGGCTTGACGCTGCTCTCGCCGAAATCCAAAGCGCCCTGCGGCATCGGATGAAACTCCCACGGGTGCAGGTAGAAACAGAGCACCGGACGCGTGCGGCGGGCTTTGACATACGCGATGAAGCTGTACGCCTTCTCCATCAGCGCCTCTGCCGACTTGGTCCTGAACAGCGGCCACTGGTCGCGGTCACGCTGATAAGGATCGTTGCTCTCCATGCTCAGGTCGCAGAAATTTGGTATCTCCACAATGCGCATCTTGCCGGGCTTGGTCCAGTCTTTCGACGACGGATGATACGGCGTGTAGGGTTTACGGTAGAAATACAACGGGAACGAGGCGTCCGACACATAACCCAGCTTCTCTAAAACATTCAGCACTTTTGTGCTGCCCCACAGCCGCGGACAGCGGAAACTTACCGGTCGCACACCGCTGATTTTGCGGACTATGCGCGTGGACTCCTTTAGCCTGCCCTCAACTTCCGACGGCAGGATCGGCCAGTTGTTGGGCAGCGGGAAGAGCGGGTCACCCAACGTCTCGTGATAGAGCCCGTGACACCCGGTCTCATGCCCGGCCTTGCGCACCAGACGCACCGTCTCAGGATTGTTCTCGGCCGCGTGACCGGTCCAGAAGAAGGTCGCCCTGATACCGTGCTTCTC
>JAQVQN010000393.1 GCA_028701555.1 Kiritimatiellia bacterium
GCCAAATAAATTCCGATCGGGATCAACTGTTCCCACGGCAATGCTGGCGCGTTGCTGAGTTTGACACCGAGGATTGACAAGCAGGCAAAAAATACGGCAAGCGCTGACAGAAGGAAAAGTCCTGTAACCGCGCCGACCGGCGATAACACGCTATTCTGTTTGCTCTTACGAGGCATTGTTTGGGCCTTTTGCTCCGTGTCTATAACTTGGCCGGTTTGTCATACTAAAGCCGTGTTGAAAACGGTAGGGCCCGTTCACCGAACGGGCCGCGGACGCCTCGGGGAGGCGTCCCTACCAATAACATTAAAGTTTAACATTCCATTTGCCTTCCCTATTTCGCCCGTTCTCCAGGGCGGCGGGCCTACTTTTGTCTGACATACCCCAGACGGTCTGCCTCCTCCAGCAGCGCACGGGCGACCGGCAGCGCCGCGCGCGCGCCGAAACCGCCGTGTTCAATCATGACCGTCACTACTAAACGCGGCTGCTTACGGGGGGCAAAGCAGGTGAACCAGGCATGATCCTCGCCGCCTGTCGCCTGCGCGGTTCCGGTTTTGCCGCAAACCTCCAGACCGGGTAGATTGGCACCGCGGCCGGTGCCTTTAGCCACGGTCTCGCGCAGCATGACCTTGAGCCTTTCGGCGGTCTTCGTAGAAAACAAACGCGCTGCTTCTTCGATTTTTTCGTCGCGCAGCAGGCGCGGGCGCATCATGCGGCCCTCGGCGGCTGCGGCCGCCGTGAAGCAGGCCACGTGCAGCGGGGTGACCAGCATCGCGCCTTGCCCTATCGCCAATTGCGCCAATTCCGGGGCTTTGCGGCTGGCAGGCACGTTGCCGCGCGCACCCTGCAAATTGCCATGCGCATTTTGCAGGTAGGTCAACGAAGCGTTCATGCCCGCCTTTTCCATCATGGTTTTGAAATCCTCCACGCCGCAGGCTACCCCGAGCTGCGCGAAATAGACGTTTGACGAGTGAACCATGGCCTCTGTCATATCCAGCCGTCCCCAGCCCTGCCACACTGTGCCTTGACGCGCGTGAGCATAGTATTCGCTGTCGCGGATCGGCGGGGTGTTGGGTCCTGCGATGTAGCCCTGCGCCGGGCATTGGAACACCGGCGAAAGGCCTTTCTCCAGCGCTGCGGCCGCAACCAGTATTTTTAGGACCGAGCCGGGCGCATAGCGTCCCTGCGTCGCGCGATTGAAGGCCGGCTTGTTGATCTCGTCGCGCAGCGCGGTTTCAGGATTCTGAGGGTTGAAGCCTGGCGAGCTGACCAGTGACAGCAGTGCGCCGTCGTGCGGACGCATCACCACCACCGCGCCTTTGCGCCCGTCCATAAGTTCGTAAGCCTTGAGCTGCAGGCGCGCGTCAAGTGTGAGCGTCACCTCCGCGCCCTCCTCCGCACGCTGTGCGAACAAGGCCCGCCCTGGGCTGACTTCTCCGCCCTCAGCCGTGTAACCGCTCAGGATCGGGTCGCAGACGCGTTCGACACCGGTGATGCCGAAACGCGGGTGGTAATAGCCCAGCGGATGCGCCGCCGCCGCGCCCAACGGATAACGCCGCCCCCACATGTCGCCTCTGACCGGCGCGGTCAGCACCATGCCGCGGCAGTCCAGTAAAGGCCCGCGCAGCACCTGCAGGTCAGCCGCGTTGGGGCGGCGGTTGTAGCGGCGCATGAACTTTACGAACTCCGGCTTGGTGAAGCCGGCCAGTTGCCAAGTTGCCTGATACCCCAAAACAAGCGCAAACAAAACCGTGAAAAGCATGCGCAACAGGCCGAAACTCGTTTTTCCCGGCTTGCCGGAAGACGAGCACAATACCGCCAGTGCCGCGATGGCCAGAAACACCAGAAAACACACCTTAACGGCCCGCAGCACGTCAGGGCCGTACGGGCTGTTCAAAAGGCGCATTATGTGTTCAAGCATAGTTAAGGGGCCAGGGTTCGGGGTTCAGGGGTCAGGGACTCAGGAAGCAGGACTCTAGACCCGGAACTGACGGCATGGTATCAAGAAACCTATTGCGCGCTGGCCATCAGGTCGGCCATCAGTTGGGTGAAACGTTGTGGATTTTTGGGCGCGGAGCCTTCGGCGACCAGCGCCTGCCCGTACATTAGCTCGACATAGTCGGCCAGGCGCGTGTTGTCCTTGTTCTCCTCGCACATGCTCTGCATGCGCTTGACCAAAGCGTGGTCTGGATTCAGCTCCAGCGTGCGGAGCTGTTTGGGCACCTCTTGGTTCATGGCTCGCATCAGCCGCTCCATGCTGGCGTTCAAGGCATGCTCGTCTGCCACCAGGCAGCAGGCCGAACCGGTCAGCCGCGGCGAAAGTCGCACCTCCTGCACCTCTTCTTTCAGCCGTTCCTGCATGAAAGCCACGAGATCCTTATACTCGCCAGCCGCAGACTCAAGCCGTTTCTTGGTCTCGGCCTGCTCTTCGTCACTGCCCAGTTCCAGTTTGCCTTTGTCAACGGCAACCAGTTTCTTGCCCTCGTATTCGCGCAGGTTGTCCACGATCCACTGATCGATCGCGTCGGTGAAGAACAGTACGTCGTAGCCGTGAGCCGCCACGGCCTCGATGTGCGGTGAATGGCGTGCGGCTTCAAGATCTTCCGCCAGCAGATAGTAGATATCCTTCTGCGTCTCCGGCATGGCCTCAGCATATTGCTTGAGCGAGACCATCGTGCCGTCGGTCTGTTTGGCGGAATGGAACAGCAGCAGGGGCTTAATCTTGTCGGTGTTTTCCCAGTCGAAATGAATACCCTCTTTCAGGATGCGGCCGAAGGCGGCATAGAAAGTCTTGTAGTCCTCCGCCGCGTCTTTCATCATTTCCGCCAGCGTGGACAGAATCTTGCCTGTGATGTTGCTCTTGATCTTGCGGATCACGGCATCGTCCTGCAGCGTCTCGCGCGAGACGTTCAAGGGCAGGTCGCTGGACTCGACGACGCCTTTGACGAAACGCAGATATTCCGGCAACAGCATGT
>JAQVQN010000394.1 GCA_028701555.1 Kiritimatiellia bacterium
ACTCCTGTCGGCTTCTCGCAGAACATGTCCTTGCGCGCCTTCGCCGCCGCTGTGGCGACCAGCGAGTGCCAATGGTCCTGCGCCGCGATCATCACCGCGTCGATGTCCTTGCGCGCCAGCAGCTCGCGGTAGTCGCCGTACATTGCGCACCCCGCGTCGCCGTACTTCTGGTCTACGAGACCTTTGGCCGTCTGCATGCGGTCGCGCTGCACGTCGCACACCGCCACGATCCGGCATGCTTCCACGCCCATCAAATTGCGCATGTTCAGAGTGCCGCGGTCACCGACGCCGATGCAGCCCAGAGCTATCAGCTCGTTCGCCCCGAACGCCGTCGCAGGAATGATCGTCGGCGCGGCAAATGCCGCCGCCGCCAACGTTGACCCCTTTATAAACGCCCTTCTACGAATCATGCTTTTCATGTTTGCGCTCTTTCAACTAATCCCACAAAACCTTCATGAAGTTTCATGTTTTTCACTGTTAAATTAACTCTGCTCCCTCCGTGCCTCAGCTCATACCAGCTTGCTCAGGCACGCCAGGCTCTTGGCCGCCTGGTCGGGCGTGCCGCACTCGACCGAGAACACGATGTCGCGCGGGCACTTCTCTTTGACAATCCGCACGATGTGCTCCCAGTCTAACACCCCTTCGCCGCAGGCGCAACCCACCGGCGTTCCCGTGACCTTGCCGCGCTCGGCGTCGGAATGCGAAATCGAGATGTCCTTGGCGTGCAGGTGCACCAGACGCGGCGCCACGTTTTCAAGCCAGGCGTATACGTCAGACCCCGACAGATAAGCGTTGCCCGTGTCGAGGTTGATGCCGATCGACGGCGATTTCACCAGATTATAAATGCGGTCCAAGCCCTCCGGCGTCTTGGAGTACTGCGAGTGCGGCTCCAGTCCGATCTTGACCCCGCGGCGCTCAGCCACGAACGCGGCTTCCTGCAGCGTGTACTTGATCAGCACGAAGTCCTCATCCTCAGTCGTCCAACCGGCCTTCTTGCCCTCGTCGGTGTTGATCACCGGCACACCGATCTCGCCTGCCACGCGGATCGCCAGCTTGATGTATTCGCCGTGCACTTCAGGACGGCACAGCGGACCGTGCGCCTGTAACCCGGAGATCGTCAGACCCGCCGCGTCGCACGCCTCTTTGATGCGGTAGGGGTCGTCGAACATCGAGACCGTGTGGAAATAACCGGCCTCGCTCATCAGCTCGCGGCCGAAATGCACCATGGGCTCGATATACTTATACCCCATCGCCGCCGCCGCTGTCACCGCCCACTCGAAAGGCTTGTCGCTGCTGCGCGAAAATTCCGTGTTCAAACCGATATTGATCTTCGCCATGTTGTTGCTCCCTAAACAAGAAAATTATTAAACATCGTTTGCGGGCACCATGCCTCAAACTTATGGCAGCATTATCTTAAAACAGCAGAGCACACGCCATTGCGTTCTTTCACAAATTAAGTGTGAAAACAAACAGGCGCGGCCGTCAACGCGCACGGCGCCGGAACTCACCGGGCGTTTGGCTGCACTCGCGCCTGAAGATGGCAGCGAGATATTGCGCGTGGCAGAAGCCCGCGCGCCGGGCGATGTCTTCCAGCGGCATATCAGTGGCTGCGAGCAGCGACCGGGCCGCGCTGATTTGGACACGCAGGATCTCTTGATGGACGCTGCGTCCCACAACCTGCCTGAAATGACCGTCCAAAGTCGAGCGTGAGACGCCGATACCCTGCGCGACCTGGGCCACGCCGAGACCGCCGCAAGCCTGCTGGCGGATCAAACGCAGCGCATCCGCCACCACGCGGTCGGTTGTGGCTATAAGATCTGTCGACGCCCTTTCCGCAATCGTGACTGGCTCAACCAATATGTTGGTCACACGTTTCGCTTGATGCCGCATCAGCGCGTCGAGCAACTTTGCGGCGCGGTAGCCGATCTCCTCGGTGCCCTGCACGATGCTGGATAGCGGCGGAGTCGCCAAGTCGCAGATCAGCTCGTCGTTGTCGACACCCAGAACCGCAACGTCATCCGGGACGCGGAATCCGAAACGGCGGCATGCCTCCAGCACATGCCGCGCCCGCACGTCGTTTGCTGCCAGCACACCGACCGGTTTGGGCAAAGGATCGAGCCAAGCCCTGATCGCCTCTTGCAACTGCTCCCAACTGTGCGACGGTTTATAACGCGCTTTGAAAATCGCACAGGCGTGTCCCGCTACGGTCACCTGCCGCTCGAATGTCTCCTGGCGCTCGCGGTTCCACGGATCGATCGTGCTTGCAGGCACACCGCAGTAGCCAAAACTGCGCAGTCCGAGCCGCATCAGATACTCTGCCGCCATTTGTGCGATCTTATGGTTATTGGTGCCTACCGTGGAGACCGTAAGATTGAGCGCACAACCGCTTTCGATGCCGCCGATACCCACGACCGGCATGGCCAGTCCCGCAACCTGCCGGGGAATACGCGGATCATCCAGATCGGCGATCACCCCGTCGAAGTGTCCGTGTCTGAAATCCGGTATCTTGGCTGTCGGATCATCTTCCAGAAATACGCTCCAGTGCCCGGACTCATGCACGAACCGGGTCACGCCTTCAATCACCTTGCGATCAAAGCGCTTGTTGAGGCTGAGCACCAGCGCAACATGCTTATCTTGGCTTACCATGTTGTCCGTTCACCCCTTGTGCTAGTTCATCCTTTGATTTAGAGCGCTAATGCATTAGTCGCACTTCAGAACTTCCCTTCGTACCCTTGGCGCCTTCGTGTGAGACATCCGCTGACCATACCAATCGCAACGCGCCAATCGCTATCGCCAATCGCCACTCGCCAATCGCTACATCCCCCATCCATCTCTCAGTATCGCGTCAGGTACTTGTCCAGCAGACCGCGCATGCGCTCCTGCAGCCACGGCGTGACCTTCCAGAAATCGCGCAGTTCCAGATACTCGCCGACCGCTGTCTGCTGTCCGGGCTTGACCGCGAACTCCGC
>JAQVQN010000395.1:0-764 GCA_028701555.1 Kiritimatiellia bacterium
GTACGAAACCCAAGTCTTCGCAAGTAGAGATGTCCCGCCCGTACCGGTCATGATCCTCTGCCACTGCGCTTCCGTCACCTCGAATACTCCCGCATAAAATTCCTTCGTCAGCGTTGTGGAAAGCGTGGGCGGAACCGAGTCGCCCATCTTGAACGCTCCCGCGTGAACGCGCCGCAACACCAGCTTGTCCGTCGCATAGACCGAGTCGTTCGTCACGCCGAACCAGACGTTGGTGAAGCGCCCGTACGTCTCCAACCGAGCGTCGCTTGGATAGATGTACTCGATCTGGCCGTCAGCGCCAGCCGCTTTCGTCAGATCCACGATCATGTAGACCGGTGACGTAGTCGGCGTGAGCGTCACGCTGAACTTCGTTAGCACCTCGCTGTTGGTGTAGGCGGTTTTCGTCGGGTCAAAAACGATGCGGTGCGCACCGCGCGTGACGCCGTTGAGATCCCCCGCGAGGGACCCCGCGGGCAAGGTCAGCGGCGTGTCGCCGTCGTGTGCGCCGACCGCCATGTCGACGCTCTGCGTGCTGTCGCAGGTCAGCACATAGTCGATGTCTACCAGCCGGCTCCACGGCCAACGCTGTTGTACCGTCACGCGGCTGATCGTCGCGTCATCCGCCACCGCGCCCAGCGCGAGGCATGCCGTCAAACTTCCTAAAACCATTTTCACTGCTGTCTTCATTGCGTCATTCCTTCGATTGAATCGATTCCTAACTCCTGATTCCTAACCCCTAACTTCCCTACCGCATTCTGATCATT
>JAQVQN010000395.1:774-2956 GCA_028701555.1 Kiritimatiellia bacterium
ATTGTCCCGTCCATCGGACGCATCAGTTCCGCGTCCCACTCGCCTTCCGTTCCCGGAAAAGTCAGCGCCAGACTGAACGCACCGTATCCCCAGCCGCTGTTCCTCAGCTTCCAGCCGAAATAGCCGCTGGCGTCCGCCAGCGCGTTGGTCTGGACCGCCCCGCCGACCTTGGCGATCACCACCCGGCTGTTTGTCGCCGCCGCCGTCGACTCCGCCCAGCCCGCGTCGTAGGGGATCGCCGAGTTCTCCCGAATGCGCGTCCATTTCTGATCGGAAGAACCGGGATCGACCGACGCCATGCCGAACGCGCCCTTCACGACCGCCAGCCGCGATGTCTGCGCACCGACCACAGTCTCGTTGCCGTTGTAGAAAGTCAGCGTCAGGTCGTACACGTCCTCGGCTGCGGGCACGCTTGAGACGAACGCCTGCCAGACCCAATTCGAGACGGCCGTCGTGAAGTTTGTCGTCACTTCGCCGTTCATGCCGACGATCTCCAGTTTGGCGTGCGTCGCCGCCGTGTTCCAGTTCCACTTCAGAGGAACTTCGTTGGTAAACACCGTCGACCAGCCCCGGTTGAGTTGCGGTGCGACAAACAGCGGCACCGGCTCCGAAGCGGCTCCGACCATTTGCGCAACCATCGTTACCGCTGCCGCAGTCAGAACCGCGGCGGCGCTTGTTGTTCTCATGTTGCTTGCCTCCTGTTGCAGGGGTACGGATGCCCGCACCCATGCTGTTTTCTGAAAGGGGATACCGTTCCCGATTCGCATCTTCTTGGACATGATCGTTCGGCGGCCCGGGGAATGTCACTTTTTGAAAAGCGTCCCGATCGCCGCGAGCGTGCGCTCCACCAGCATCTGTCCGCCTTCCGGCCCGACCGGACAAGACTGCGCAATGGCGCTGTAGCCTTTTCCCGCGAGGGCCCGGGGTGTGGGCAGGTACCCCTCATAATATCTGCCCACAGGGCTGGACAGCTGTATCAGCACGGTCTGCTGCGCGGGGCTACGCCCCTGAATCTGCATGCCGTAATCCGTGTACAGCTCAAAGGGGTTGGTGGCGATTGCCACGTCGCCGAGACGCAGCACATGCATTTCGACGGGAATGACCGTGCCACCGCTTTTCTGGGCCTCGAAGCGGTCCACGACGCGCTTGTTCCAGATTTTTCGACAATAGTCCTGCCCGACCAACTTTTCTTTTGCCGCCAGCAGGTCGTACGTCTTTTTCGTCACCGCGTATTCCGGCTTGGTGACCGTGCGTTCCGGCAGATCGAACCGCTCGACGCAGTGGACGAAGGGCACATCGGCGCGGACATCCGCCTGGACGACCTCCCACGTCTCGTCGACGGCCTTCACGATCCGGCGGCCCATCTCTTGGGTCCGCGATAATTTACGCAGAGCGGCCATGCGGTTTTCGCTCGCCAAGCGGAGCATCAGGTGCGGCGACTGGTCGCCGGCCGGCGCGCAGAAGCCGAGCACGGTCAAGCCTGCGCCGTGCTTCGCCCGCAGCCCTTCCCGCACATCGTGCCAAAAGTCCGCGCTGATCCTCCCACCAGCCGGGTCGCGTTCGTCGGTCTGAGCGGGGCAGGCCAGCGTGACCGCGATGGCGACAGGCTTCCGTTCGGCGTCGAGAAAGAACAGGCAGTCCACCGCATGGTCCTCATAGCCCTCGAACCCGCGGAAGTCCGGCCGGTCCGTCTTGCCGTACATCTCTGCGGAACCGTTGGCGTAAACCGCGCGACGGTTCTGACCGACCACCGCGTGACCCAGACCCCATGCAACGGCACCGGGCTTGCGGTTTTCCCACGCCTTGACCACGGCCTCGGCCATACGGTCAAACATGAAAGGGACATAGTCCTTGGGCTCGATGGCGCCCGCGTAATTGTCGTACGCCTCTTGGCTGATCTCAGGCGCCTTGTGCGTATGCGTGGAGGCGAGGACGAGTTTGTTGATGTCGAAACCCGGCAACCGCGGTGCCACCAGTTCGCGGAACCGCGCCTGAATGCCAGGCTTGATTATACACAAGTCGCAGGAGACCAGAATGGCCTGCTCCGCAGGTTTGCCGTCCACGCGCGATTCCAGCGCCAGCACGTTCGCCGTGACACGGCTCCTGATGCCCTTCGAAATGGGCGCGGGAAAGCCGCCCGACAATGCGACGGGGCGGTCCGGCGTGATGTCCGCCTGCGCCG
>JAQVQN010000396.1 GCA_028701555.1 Kiritimatiellia bacterium
GACAAATGCACGATCTGCACACCCTCCTGACCAAAAATGCGCTCCAGATCGAAATCTTTGACATTCAAAGTCCGTCCGACCTCGCCGGCGCGGTCGTTCCACACCCGCGGCCCGCGCGAACCGAACCCGCTGTCCGCGATGTTGATCTGGTGGCGGTAGCCCCAAGGTCCGCCCTGCTCCACTTCCACACCCTCATAATCCATGTGGCGGCTACGCAGATTATCTTTTATCAACTGTGCAATGGGGCTACCCTTGACAAACGTGGTCAGCACCTTGACCGGCAAACCCAAATACGCAGCCACACTCGCCACATTGGTCTCGGCGCTGGTAGCCTGCATCATAAACGCGCCGCCGCAATGCACCGGTTGGCCGTTCACCGGCGTGATCCTGATGCCCATGCTGGTCGGCACCAGCAACGAGTATTTACAACCTGTTTTTAAATTGATTTTCACAAGATTCTCTTTCAAAGATTAAACAAATCATCAGTGTTGATTCGTGGTTTCTATTCTGCGGGATCCAGTCAGCACCAGAACTCCACAACTTCAAACACCGGCTTTGACGATCGCCGCGAAGGACTCGGCTTTGAGCGCCGCCCCTCCGATCAGGCCGCCATCGATGTCCGGCTGTGAAAGCAGTTCTTTGGCATTATCAGGCTTCATGCTGCCGCCGTACTGAATTTGTATTCCGTTGGCCACGTCGCCATCCGACATCTCCGCTAACGTACGCCGGATCAAAGCGTGTACCTCTTGCGCCTGCGCCGGCGTCGCCGTGCGCCCGGTTCCAATGGCCCAGACCGGCTCATAAGCGATCACAACCTTTGACAACTCTGCACCGATATCAGCGAGCCCGGTTTTAGTCTGGCGCACCACCACATCCTCCATCCGGCCGGCGTCACGCTCTTCCAGCGTCTCGCCAACACAGACTATCGGGATCAGGCCAGCGGCCAATGCCGCTTTCAGCCGTTTGTTGACCGTCTCGTCGGTCTCACCGAAATACTGGCGCCGCTCGCTGTGCCCGATGATCACATATTTCACGCCCGCCGCCTGCAGCATCGCAGCAGAAATCTCGCCCGTGAAAGCCCCTGCCGACTCCCAATGCACATTTTGTGCGCCCAACATCACATTAGAGCCGGCGCAGGCCGCAGCGGCCGCCTTGAGTTCGGTGAACGGCGGGCAAACCACCACTTCCACTTTGTCTACATCCGCGACTTCCCGCTTGATCGCCTCTATCAGGTCCGTAGCCGCCGCACCCGTCAAATTCATCTTCCAGTTACCGGCAATAATCTTTTTGCGCATCTGCTTCTCCATTTGGTTTGAAAAAGGTAAATATTATGCCCATTCCACACATGTTATGCAAGCCCGCAAGGATGGGGTGCGATTCAACATTATTGAATCGCACCCCATCAGGACTGGACAGGCCAATCTTCAACAACCCTAGTCATTCGGCGGCTACCGCGATCTTAACCGCATGACCGTTGAGGTCGCAAAGACCGTCGTCAAGAGCCTCGAAAACGATCCCTACGCAAAGGGTCTCGCTCTTCACGTGCTCCATAAATTGCCGGATCGCGGCCCGCACCTCAGCGTCACAGTCGACAACCGCAGAAATACGCTGCGTCACCTCGAAATCAGCCGACTTACGCAGATTCTGAACCCGGCTGACGAACTCGCGCGCCAAGCCTTCCTGCACCAGTTCCGGCGTCAGAGCAGTCTCAATGCCGACAATCACGTCGCCTTCATTCGCGACAACCATGCCCGCCTTGGGCACACGCTGGACAACCACGACATCGCCGTTAAGCACAACAGCTTCGCCTGCCACCTCCACAGTGATCTCCTGTCCAGTATTCAATACCGCCGCTTGCGCTGGCGTCAAACCCGCAATCCTTGCCGCGACCTCTTTCATCTTCGGGCCAAACCTCGGGCCCAGCTTGCGGAAGTCCGCCTTTAACGAAACGTCAGCCATCGCCGTCTCGTCACTGCCGTACGCCACTGCCTTCACATTCAGCTCTTCAGTCACCAAATCTTCGAAACCTTCCAGCATCTCACGGATCTCAGGCCGGGATGAAACCACATGTATGACCGATAGCGGTTGACGCACCTTAAGGTCGTTCTCGGTGCGCAACTGCCGCCCCAGCCGCACGACCGTCTGAACGAGCGCCATGCGCAGCTCGAGCTCGCTGTCGCGCGCCGATGTGTCGGATTGCGGGAAGTCACACAAATGAACCGACTCGGGCATGGAGTCGTCTTTGAGATTGCGATAAATGGTTTCGCTGATAAAAGGCGTGAACGGTGCCGCCACCTTGCTGAGCTGCAACAGTACATATCTGAGTGTACGGTAGGCGTTAACTTTGTCATCGTCATTCTGGGATTTCCAAAAACGGCGGCGGCTGCGGCGTATGTACCAGTTGGTCAGATCTTCAACAAAACGCACAAACGGCCGCACGGAACGCTGTAGGTCATAAACGTCCATCGCCTCGGTCACGTCCCCCACCAAAGTCTCCATTGAACTAACGATCCAACGGTCAAGCACATTCGTGCTTTCCGGCTTCAACACCTTGGCGTCATGGATGTTGTCGACATTCGCGTATGTCACAAAAAAGCTGTAAGCATTCCACCAGGGTATCAACAGGTCACGCAAAATCTGTTTCACTCCTCCTTCTGAAAACCGCAGATTCTCGGCGCGCACTACCGGAGAGTAAATCATGTAAAGTCGCAAAGCGTCCGCGCCGTAAACCTCCAGTATGTGCATGGGGTCAGGATAGTTCTTGAGGCGCTTGGACATTTTTTTTCCGTCCTCCGCCAGCACCAGTCCGTTAACCACAACATTCTTGAACGGCGCGCGGTCGAACAGGCACGTGCCCAAAACCATCAAGGTGTAGAACCAACCGCGCGTCTGATCCAGACCTTCAGCGATGAAGTCCGCCGGGAAGAAAGTGGCCAGATCCGTCTGCTCCGCCCC
>JAQVQN010000030.1 GCA_028701555.1 Kiritimatiellia bacterium
GCCAGTCAGTGTGGTCAAAAAACCACCCGTGGCCGGACCGAACCCCACGCACACGATATCGGCATCCATGGATTGTCTTTCTACTGTCATCTTAATTCCTTAACCATTAAGCGTCCAGCCCGCGCGATATTCGCGTTTCAGCAAGGCGTCTGCATCCGCACAGTCAGTGACGTGTCCAGCCGCTCCGTCGTAAGAGATCTTTCTGCCCACGCGGTAGGCCGCCAGTCCGAGGCACATCTGCTCGATCATGTCAGCACTGTAGGCGAAATCGCAGGCGGTCTTGAGCGACGGATTCTTGCATGCGTTGATCCATTGCTTCTGGAAGTGGCCGACCGACGGCAGCAACTCTTCCTTTTTACGTGGCTTGTAGTAAGTCAGGCTTCCGTCCTTGCCGAGCGGGATCAGCGCACGCGAGGTAAAGTCCGCCACCAGGATGCCTTCGCTGCCCTTGAACATCGCACCGTGACCAATCTTGTTGATGTCAACATACTCGCTGGGCGGATTCGGCATGGCACCTCCCTGATACCAAGTAATGCTGATCGGCCCGTGCCAATCGTTGGCAGGATGCTCAAAGCGCATCTCGGCTTTGACCGGCGTTACGTCGGGATTGAACGGTTCGCCCTTGGACTCGGCGGAAGTCGGCAGGTGACAGTCGACCGCATTCCAAACGATATCCATAGTGTGGCTGCCCATGTCACCGATCTGGCCGATTCCGAAATCCCAATACATGTTCCACTGCAGGCAGTTCGCACCGGGCTTGCCCGAGAAATACTCGGGGTGATACGGATGGTCGGCCTTGACCGGGCCCAGCCACAGATCATAGCGCAGGTCGGACGGCGGTGTTTCGCCCGCAGGCAGATAGCCGGGTTTAGGTATCTGGCGGTTGCCCCAGGCATAGGCCGCCTGCAGTTCACCGACCGCTCCGTCACGCAGCATCTCAGCGATACGGTTGAAGTTGTCATGTGCGTGACGCTGCATACCCACCTGCGTCGCGAGTTTGCCCCGCTTGGGCAGCCAGTTGGCACGCACCACACGGGCCTCTTCGACCGTTATACCCAAAGGCTTCTCAAGATAAACGTGCATGCCGCGGTTCAACGCCCAGTTTGCCACGAAAGCGTGCGTGAAATCGGTTGTGCAAATCACTACCGCGTTGATGTCTTTCTGCTCCAGACATTTCCGCCAGTCGCTGTAAGTTTTGGCCTTCGGGAAACGTTTGACCGCCTCTGCCATGTTACGCTCCCAGACATCGCAAAGCGCAACCACGTTCTCGTCAGCGATTGAAGCGAAGTGCGCGTGGCCGCGGCCGCCCGCCCCTATCAGCGCAATGTTGAGCTTGTTGCTCGCCGCAGTTGCTCCGCGCAACCCGCCTGGCAGTATGATCAGCCCAGCACCTGTAGTTACAGCCGACTTGAGAAACTCGCGTCTTTTCATTCCCCTTGACCTTTCTGATTGGGTGCTACACTCCCCCGTTTTTTTTCCCTGACCCAGAGGTTCTGAGCCCTCTGGGGTTGATCCTTGTCCCAAACGGCTGCCAGCTCGCATGAAAAATCACTCACGGCGCTGACTTTTGCCGTTCCTTTAAACTCATCTTTGTAATCCTCTGGTGTCTTTTTGTCAAGCGCGGCGCGATGAACCAAATCAAAAAAATGACCTTCGCGCACACCATGGAAACGCCCCAGGCCGACTTTAACCACAGCACCATCAACCGCCGTCACCTGCGCCTGTAAAGGCCGCAGCTCAACTATTTTACCTACGATTCGTACTGCCAGTTCCGCGCAGACGTCCTCGTAAAGTTCATTCTCCTTACGGGCAGCGCTGAAACTCGCCAGAACTTGAGTGGTCTCGGTGTCGACCAATCTGAGAAACAGCTTGTCGCCCTGTGCCGTCGGCAGCAGGTCGCCCAGCAGCAAGAGACTGGCCGGCAGCAGCTTGCCGATAGCCAGCCGCGCACGCGGATCTGCCAAGTCTGAAACGCCCAGGTTCTGCTCCTGCAAAAGTGTCTCGATTTGTTCGCGCTCTATGATCCTGATCCCCGTACCCTCTTCCATTCCCGACCGCAACAGGATGCGGTAAAGCAATGCCTCGCCCTCGGCCTCGGGGTGTGCACCGGCGGACACCGCCGGTCCTAGGCACGCCAGCACACGCGGGCGCGCATCGTCAGACGATGTGCCTGCCGCCTTGCCCCTGGCCTCGACCATGCTGATAAGTTTACGCAATTCGTCGCGCTCCTCCTGCCGTTGACCGCGAGCGACGTAATCCGCCACGCTGCGCGCCAGACGGTCCTGCGCGTTGTCCTGCAAAAGTGCTGCCGCCAGAGCTCCGGCAGCCTTTGTGGCGCCCGCGCGTTTCAGCTCCACTGCGTCCCTCGCGGCCTCCTGCCGCGCCTTTCCATGGTCGGCTTCGTCAGTTCCGCGCATGCCGCCGTTCTCAGTCGCGCCCGGCCATCGGCTCGCCGGACGAGTACTGGGGCGTCAGCCTCGGCACCGGCTTCTCGCTCGGCAGGGGCGAGAACAAGATCATCATCGACATCGCCTACATCTACTCCTGGGGCAACGACGTTATGGGCACACTGGTTCCCGGACAGCAAGACTCCGTCGGCACCGACGTGCGGCGGCACGACCTCTACCTCTCCTGCATCTACCATTTTTGAACTCACTGAAGGTTGGTTGACAGACAGCGCTTTACAGTCCAGACTTAATCATAAGCTCACAGGAACATGTTATGAGAAAAGGAAGCATAAATCCTGCAGTTTTAACTACAGCCTTGGCTCTGCTGCTGACAACGGCGTGCGCTTTGGCCGAAGAAAAAGTTAAAGGGTGCCACCTAGCAGATCTGGCCCGCCGAGCCACGGAAGCAGAAAGGGCTGGCTGCACGGGTGACGCCATCAGCGCTTACGAAGAGCTGCTGCGCCAAGACCCCTCCTATAATAGCGTCGCAGCCCCACGGCTGGTGGAGCTTTACACCGCTTCAGGACAAGCGTCTCACGCCCTGGCTTGGGCCAGGAAGGCGGCGCCCGGACGACCCGACCCGCAGGCCTACCTGGCATGTGTCTATGCCAGTCTGGGGCAATTCAAAGAGGCGGAAATGATCCTGCGCCAGGCCGTTACCGCCACATCTGACTGTGAAAAATTGCTGCCGTTGCTCTGGCAAATGGCGGATGTGCAGGAAAAACAGGGCGATTACAGCGCCGCGCTTGCCACCCTCAACGCCGCGTGCACGGCCAACCGCAATGAATCCATGCATAAGACTTCCTTGGCAAGACTCCCCCAACTGCAGGCGCGACAGCGACCTCAAAAAAATGATTCGGAGGCGCAACCATGAGAAAAACAATGCCTCTCAAAAACTTCGTTATCAAACACGCAGTCTTTTCGGCACTCTGGGCGCTTCTGCTGTCTGCATTTTTATGCGCGGCTGAGCTTAACGCAGCCGTATATTACGTAAACGACAACTCTTCACTCAACGACATATTCTGCGATGCCCCCGGTAATGACGCCAACGACGGATTGACCCCGCAGTCCCCGGTCGCTTCTTTCGCCAAAATATTGTCAACCCACATCCTCTTCGCAGGCGACACCGTCTTTATCGACGCCGGCACTTATTACCTCACGGCGAACATTGAGATCAATTCCAACCACGGCGGCAGCAGCGGGGAATATGTGACCATACGCGGCGCGGGCAAAACCACGCTGTTCAACCGCCAGTCGCAGGCCGCAGGCTCCTGCTGCATCTCAAACAGCGCCAACTGGATCAGGTTCCAGAACCTGACCTTCACCAACTCGCAAACCGGACTACGCGTCGCCGCCGCAACCTGCCGGAACATTGAAATTCTCGAGAATATTTTTTGCGGCCTGGCCGGAACCGCTTTGGAGATCAGTTCGCAGACTGCCTGCACCGTGGCCGGAACTTACACCATCTGCCGCAACCTGATCTATGACTCCCTCCACGGCGTTGTCAAAGCCAAACCTGCTGCCGTACAGCCGGACGACATCGTCAAGGTCGCCAACAACACGATCTCGGTCACTAATGGAGCCGCTATTGTCATTAATAGCGGTTCTGATTTTTTTGATTGCTATAACAATATCCTCGTATCTGACGGAGGCTCCTGCTACGAGACTTTTTCAACAAACCTCAACCTTTCGCTCAACGCCAACAACCTCTGGCCGCGAAACGGCGGGACGGTGGCTAAAATGACCTGGGACGGGTCTGTCATTACCGTAGCCGACCTCGCCGACTGGCAGCGGATGTTATGGGATCGTTTAGGCATTCAGGCTGAGCCGCGCAGTTTCAGCCGCGATCCTGCCTTCGCCGCACCTTCGCAGAACGATTACAGCCTGAAATCCTTCGGCGGACGCTGGCGTCCGTTATCTCCCGCCGAAACCAATGGCGAGTGGATTGCCGACCAGGATCAGCACAGCCCCTGTGTGGATGCAGGGCACCCGGCTTACAACGACCGCCTCTCTGATGAACCACAACCCAACGGCGGCCGCGTGAACATGGGCGCATACGGTGGCACCGGACGTGCCTCGAAGTCCCATACCAACCGTTTCCTGCTGGCCATGGCACCTGACTACGGTCAAATCCCTCAAATGTACCAGCAGATTTTTTGGAACGCAGTCGGACAAGGCTGGGACATTGACGACAAAGTGAAAATCCAGTATTCCATAGACGGAGGCGGCACATGGGAAATCATAAATTCAGATGCGCAGGCTGCTGATGGAATTATGCAGTGGAATCGGCCCGAATCCGCCTTCGCTGCCACTGGATGCCTGATCCGTGTAATGTCGCTTGCCGACCCCTCAGTGCAGGACGCGGTCTGGTTGCCTAACCGTGGCGGCCTGATCGCGCCCCCTGAGCCTGCCGAATACTATATCAACGACACTCTTTCAACTTACGACATCTTCTGCACTGCGGCGGGCAGTGATGCCAACGACGGCCTCACCGCCGCGACCCCGATGGCCAATCTGCAGGTACTGCTCAACCGCTACAACCCCGGACGCGGCTCTACAATATATGTCGATGCCGGAACCTATGCGCTCTCCAACAACATCGTCCTCGCCCACAACGGTGAACCCGGCAGCCCTTCCGAGGGATGGCTCCGCCTGATCGGCGCCAACCGCGCGACTGTGATGGACCGCCAATCAGCCGGAAGCGCCAGTGCTTGCATCGAGGTCTGGCAGGACTTTACCCGCATCGAAGGCTTCACCTTCCGCGGTGCCGAATCGGGTTTGACAGTCTGCCCCCAGAGTTGCCGTAATGCGGAAATCGTGGGCAACACTTTCACCGCCAACAGCGGCAACGGTCTGACCTTTCTTGCCGACACCACTTCTGAAGGCTTCGACACATATGTAATTCGCAACAACCTGTTTTTTAGCAACAGCAACGGAATGAACCTTCAAGGCGCCCAAGGTTTCAAGCTGGCTTATTTTGCCGTCGAAAACAACACAGTCGTGGGGTACAAGGGTTACGGTATCCATTGCGCAGGCAGGCCGGGCGGAACCACGCTGAAGAACAACATAATATCAATGAAGAATTATGGCTATTGCCTTTCTATCGCAAACCTTGGAGTGCTGGCTGAAGCCGACCACAACTGCCTGCATGTCTACGGAGATGCCGGAATCGCCATCTGGGCTGATGATGGTACCGCCCGCAAAGCCGCAAAGATCGAAGAATGGCAGGCCGCAAGCGGCTTAGACACCGCCAGCATTAGCCTTGACCCGCTATTCGCCTACCCCGGTTCCGGCAATTTTCACCTGAAGAGCACAGCCGGTTCATGGCGCGGCTACACATGGTATAACGACACCGTAACCAGCCCGTGCGTTGACGCTGGCGATCCTTTGACGGCTGTGGCCGAAGAACCAAATCCCAATGGCGGACGCGTCAACATCGGTGCCTACGGCAACACGCCGGAAGCCTCTAAAACACCTGACTACCGCCTGCTCAAGCTCGTATATCCTTCCGGCGGCGAGACCTTCACCAACAGATCCTTGCAAATATCATGGATCTCTTTTGGCTCCGGATGGCAGCCTCAAGATTCGGTTCGAATCGAGATAAGGTACCCGACCAACACCTGGTGGGTCACCCTTTCGGGCGCAGAAACCCTCGATCCGAGCGGCTCTCACATCTGGCAGATACCCAATACTCCTAACGCTAAAGAAACCTATGGCCTCCGCGTGGTATGCAACCAGAACAGCGCCGTTTACGATCAGGCCGATCCTGATATATCTGCAATCAGAAGCACCGTCAATTATTATGTCAACGACACCCTGACCGCCGGCGACCGCTTCTGTACAGCACCCGGCCACCCAGAGAACAGCGGCACATCGCCAGAAAGCCCGTTGGACTCCCTAATAACGCTCCTTACCAACAACGCTATCAAGCTCGGCCCCGGCGACACGGTCTACGTGGACACCGGTGATTATGTCCGCCAACAAAGCACTGTCATGACACTTCAGAATCACTCCGGAACACCAGACAATCCGGTTCGCGTCATCGGCACCTACGGAGGATCGAGGTTGCGTAACTCTTCTTCTTACACTAACTCAAGTGCACTGCTGATACAGGCCGACCATGTGCGGATCGAGGGGTTGACCTGTTTCGGATCTCCGATCGGCATAGCCGTCAACGCCTCGTCCGCGCGCCATGTCACCCTAGCCGGCAACATCGTTTGTGACAACACCTTTTTCGGCATAAAAATTGCCCCTTCTGGCAGCTATTACGGAGAAGAGTACCAGATCTTTCAAAACGTGGTCGTCAATAATGGCGGTGACGGGGTGTTCCTTCAGGGCAGCCCTTACACTTATTCCCGCACTGTCTTCCTGTTGGAGAACAACACTATCTGTAACCCCAGTAACGGTATCCGCCTACTTAACCTCAACTATCCCACGAAACGCACCAATTTTATAAAGAACAATATCGTGATAGCCACCTCACTTGAGTCTGCCTGCATAGTCGCTTACGCCAATTCGCTAAACTACTCCGATCACAACAATCTATACCATGCGGCCGCAGGCCCGCTGGGAAGCTTATACACTTCAGGGCAGCAGGTTCCGGCTCTCTTTTACTCGCTGACGGAGTGGCGCGCCGCGAACAATCAAGACCATAACAGCACATCATCGCCCGTTTCCTTTATTGATGAACTTAATCCTTGCGGACACGGGTTCCGTCTGCAGTCGGGATCGGTATGCGCGGATGCCGGAATAATCAGCTTCTGGATGTTCAACAACACTGACCCAGCCGGAAACCCGCGTGTCACCGGACAAACTGTTGACATAGGCGCTTACGAGTTTGCCTTACGCGCTTCGGTACGCTGCTTCCTGCAAGGCCCCTTCATCAGCGGCAGCGAATCCATGTCCAGTGCACTTAGCAGTGCAGGCGCAATCCCGCAACGTTCCCCGTACGCGGATGACCCGCGCACCGTGTCGGTTCTGCCTGCGGATGTCGTTGATTGGGTCTTGCTGCAATTCCGCCTTTCTATAAACAGCCCGTCTGTCTTCTCGCGCAGCCTGTTTTTGCGGAATGACGGATGGCTGGTGAATGAGAAAGGTTCCAGTGAATTCAACGTTGACCTGCAGGCGACGACCAACTTCCACGTCTCAGTCAAGCATCGCAACCATGTCGCTGCCATTTCAGCCGAACCTGCCGAATTTGACGGCCAAACCATTCTCGTGGATTTCACCGCCAGCGCTGCCACCTGCTTCGGTGACCCAGAAACCGCCTGCGTGGCAGTGAACGGTTCCAACGGCGAACGCTGGGCCCTGCGCGCAGGCGATGTCGACGGCGACGGCACAGTCCGAACCGTTGATCTGGAGATATTGACCACCCAGACGAATCAAACCGGTTACCTGCGCGGCGACATTAACCTAGACGGCGCAGCCAGCAATGCTGACAACTTGCTGCTACAGAGCAATCTTTTCGCACACGCTGCAATGCCGTTCCCCGAAACGCCCCTGTTACCGGCCCTGCGCGTCACGCCTTCCCGCAAGACCGTCGCAGTAGGCGAAACCGTCGCGCTGCTCGGCTATGTCAGTAGCTCTGCGGCCACAGCCACCGCTGACGCCTCAGAATACCAATACCCTTACGGATACGGTGAAGAAACCACTGCCTCGACACCGGACTCTTCGCCCCTGAACTGGTCTTTCGTCGAGCGCGGTAGCGGTGTCGATGCCGATGTCGAATCCTACGGCAACGCTCAGGCGGTATATATGGCAGGATCTCAGACCGAAACCAACGACATAATCGAAGCATGGAACAGCAGCGGAGCCATCGGTCGTGCCTTCATGAACGTAGTCGGCTCTGATACTGCCGAGACCGCCGGCAAGGCCGTTATCATTGCCGGCCGCACATCGTCGCAAGACACGCTCTGGCCCGCCACCGACTATCTGGCCAACACCGCCTACAACACCCTGCGTTACCGCGGCTTCTCAAAGGAGAACCTGCACTACTTGAGCCCCGAGCCCGACCGCGACATTGACGGCAATAGCATGCTTGATGACATAGACGACACCTCGACGTTCGAGGCGGCTGAGCTTGTGTTCACCAACGCACTCTCCGGCAGCGACCGTCTCTTCATCTACCTCGTGGATCACGGCGGAAACTCTTCCGGCAACCGCTATTTCCGCCTCAACGGCACGGAAACCATCACATCCATCCAACTTGGCGCGTGGCTGGACCAGCTTCAGGGCACTCACCAGACCCATGTCACCGTCATGCTGGATTTCTGCTATGCGGGCAGTTTCCTTCCTGATCTGGCATACAGCGGCAGCGCCACCCGCATCGTGATCGCCGCCTGCGGCGACAACCAGCCCAGCTATTTCGTGGCCGGCGGGCTGGTCAGCTTCTCCGGTGCCTTCCTGTCCGGCGTAATGCTTGGCTATGACATCATGCAGAGCTTCGACATGGCGCAGAGCGCCATGTCCTCGTATCAATCGGCCCTGCTGGATGACGACAAAGACGGAGTCTACGACCCAGAGATTGACGGTTCGGTTGCCACCGGCGCTTATATCGGCCCGTCCTACATCTCCGGCGGGGACGCCCCTCAGATCGGCGAGGCTTGCGGCAACCAGATCCTTACCGAAGAGACCTCAGCGACATTGTGGATCGGCAGCGTTGAATCGCTCCATTCTGTCTCCAACGCATGGTGCCTGATCATACCGCCAGACCATAACCCAGATCCCGCAAACCCTGTCACTGAACTGCCGCGTCTAGACCTGACATACGATTCATCCTCCGGACGCTACACCGTCACCTACGATGGCTTCACCGCCCCCGGCTCCTATAATGTGACCTTCTACGTGCAGGACATTGAGGGCAATGTCTCCGCGCCTCGCTACAGCTATGTAACCCAGATCGGTTATGACGACCGCGTCATACTCGTCGCAGGCGGCAACACCAACAGCACAGTCTGGCCGGCTGTTGAGAACCTTACCCAACTCGCCTACAACACCATGCGTATGAGACTCTTCCCTTCTGACAATATCTGCGTCATATCCCCTTCTGGCGCGGCGGATTTCGACGGCGACGGCACGAATGACGTAAATGCTTCCACCTCCCTCGCCAACCTGACAACGGCTTTAACCGATTGGGCCGCTAGCAACTCTACCGACCGCCTGACCGTGTATATGATTGGCGAAGGCACAGACAACAACTTCATGCTGAACGCATCCGAGTTGTTAACCACTAACCAGTTCACCGGCCTGATCAGCGACTTCCAGAACCTGAACCCCGTGCCCGTCAACATCATCATGGACTTTTCCGGCTCGGGCTCTTTCATTCCATCCCTTGCCGACCCGGCTTTCGCTGACGAACACCCTACCGCCACGCGTATCGCCATCGCCAGCACGGGCAGCGGCCGCGACGCGCTATTCGCAAACAACGGCACTGTCAGTTTCTCGCAATACCTGCTGGCCGGCATAATCAACGGCGAAACCCTCGGCGATGCCTATACCGCGGCGCGGCGCGCTATACGCCGCGTCTCCGGCGGAACCCGCCAGCGGGCGGAAATCGACGACAACTTTAACGGCGACACCAACGAGAAGAATGTCGACGGCGTGTTGGCCGATGCGACCCACATCGGCTGCGCCTTCGTGACCGGTGCCGACATGCCTGTTATCGGTGCTGTCATACCAGTCACCACGCTGGCGGTGCCAGCCAGCTCTGTCACCTTGTGGGCATCCGAAGTCGCGGGCATGCACCCGATCTCCAATGTCTGGTGCACGGTTACCCCGCCCGGTTTCAACGGAACAGCCGATCTGCCGATAATTGAACTGAATTGGAACAGCACCACTTTGCGTTATGAAGCCGAATGCGCATTTTTCACCCTGCCGGGATCATACGGACTAACCTTCTACGCTCTGGATACAGCTGGTGAAATATCCGCACCCGTGCAGTCCGAAATCATTCTGGCCGACGCCTTCGAGCCGGACAACAGCCAAAGCATCGCTTCGTTGTATCATGGCCTGCCGCAAATTCACAACTTCCACACCTCCGATGACGAGGACTGGATACGTTTCTACCTCGTCACAAACCTCATCTATTACGATATCGAGACTTATCACCTGAGCGAAAGCCTCGACACTGTCATCGACCTCTACCAACAGATGCCGGACGGATCGCTTGAACTTATTGACCATGTTGACGAGGAGGGCAGCGATCTGGGTGAGTACACCGGCATCGACGTGACCGAAAGCGGCTGGTATTGGGCCCGCATCTCCCCTTACGCCGCCAGCGAAGACACCATCGGCACCTACGAGTTCAGCGTCTACTCTACCGCAGCCGACGGGCTCAATTCTCTGATCATACTCGGACTTGACGATGTCTATACCAGCGCCCTGCCCGAAGGTTCAACCGCCACAGTCGAGGGCTATGGAGAAGTCGAATTCAACGGCGAGGTCTTCGTGGTCTGTTCCGGCCTGACCAACGGCACATATCTCGTCACCGTGCCTGTTCCAGAAAACTTTATTCCGCGCGCAGACCCCTACACGCCTGATCAGATCGGTTCACTGACCAATATATTTTACGCCAACCCTCGTCTGGTCACGGTCGAGGGCGGCTGGGCCATGGCCGGCTTCGAGATGCTTTCCACCATCGCTGTGACCTCCGGCGTGGTGCGCGACGCCTGGACCGGAGCCTTCCTGGCCAACGCCCAAATCGCCTTCACCGCCGCCAGCGGCAGCCTCACCGGCACGGTCGTGGACGGCAGCGTGATTCTCACCAGCTACCGCACGCCTTGGTTGACAACCGCAGGCGGCCCATTCCCAGACGACATCACGCTCGGTGCCTGCGACTGGCATCTGGCGCTGGCCCTGGATGGCTACCACACCAACACCACCCAATACGCTGTCAGCAACGCTGCCGCCGGCTCACAGCTAAATCTCGGCACAATGCTGATGGAGCCTCTAGACGCCAATGCAAACGGCGTGGCAGACGCATGGGAAGACCTGCACTTCCCAAGCGGCTTGGATCCTGATGCGGACAGCGACGCTGACGGCCTCAGCAACAAAGACGAGTATTTCTGCGGCACCAACCCCAACGACCCCGCCAGTGTGCTGCGCTTCATCACGGCTGAACCAAACCCCGGCGGCATGGACCTGACCTGGAGCGTTGTCGGCGGCCGCGGCTACCAGGTGCTCGCCGTGACCTCTCTGACCGCCGCCGCCAGCACCACCAACGGCCCATGGCAAGCCGCGCACGGACAGGAGCAGATGCAGTGGTGCGACACCGATGCCCCACTGCACAATACTCGTTTCTACCGCATCCGGCTGAACCCTTTCTAGCGCCAATTAATTCGGCGTTCAAGTTGCCCGAAATATTAAATCACCCGCCCCCGATTTCTATGGACAAGAACTCGATTTTTATGAAATCATCTAAGCGTAATTGATCGGAATTCTATGGTTTGAGGCATTTC
>JAQVQN010000397.1 GCA_028701555.1 Kiritimatiellia bacterium
GTGGGGGTGGGCAGGCCAGAGATGGCGGCGGCGAAGTTGTTTGCGCCTTTGGCCAGAAAGACCACATCGCCTGGTTGCAGGGGGCAGACCGATGAGCGGGATTCCGGAGTGAGGCGCACCATGTCAGCCACATTGACTGTCGCACGGTCGCGACTGAAATCGCGGATCTGCAGGAGGCGGTGGGTGCCCTCGGGGTCGTTCCGGACCGCTTCGCGAGTTAGATACCCTGCGCGAACGTCCGCAAGATTGCTTAGTTTATATATGGGATTGGTCATGATTCTCATGACTAGTGCGAATGGCAGCTTCTGGTTGTCCGTTCAGAGCCGCTCGGCAACCCTGCCGGGCGGTTTTTTGGTCTGAAGTATGCCTCAAACTGTTGCATACAATCGCAAACATCGGTGGACATGTCAATTTCATTGAGAATTATTTTTGCGGTTATAGATATACTGCATTAATGAAATAGCGCATGTGATTTGTAAATGGTGCTTTCGACTCAGGTCTGGGCCTGGGTTAACCAAGGGATAGGCACATGGTTAACCAAGGCATGAAACCCACGCGGGCGCGTATATTCTTGTTTTCGGCCTTTTGGGTTTGTGTTTGTGTTTGTGTTTGGGCTTTTGACCCCTATAAATCAACCTGTATCAGATTGTTGCAAGCCAAGGGTTAAATATGCCGGATAAACAAAAGACCCCGCTTTTATTGGTGTTTTTCAATAAAAACGAGGTAAAAGATGGTCGGAGCGGCGGGAGTTGAACCCGCGACCTTTTGCACCCCAAGCAAACGCGCTACCAGGCTGCGCTACGCCCCGACATAGGAAAACCGAAAGAACATATCAGGAAGCCGCATTATCGTCAAACCTAAACCCCTGCGAATCAGAACAGAATCGCGAAAGAGTTGTCGTTTATGGCCGTGGCCAACATCGCCAGATCGGCAACTATGTTGAGCGATTCAGCCGTCAGAGCTTGAGTCAGCAACTGCGTGTCTGTGAACGACCCCATCTGGTCCAGTAAAGGAGCGGGATTGACGAAAGTTATGACGCCGGCTCCTTCGTCGCGTACAGTCAAGCGGATGAGTAGGGCCGCTCCGCCCAGCAACAGCAGCACTGCTGCCACGCGCATCAGCGGCTTGCGGAAATGGAAATAACCCGGACGCCGCGCCACCGCCTCTCGCGGGACACCGGCCTCAAGGACTATGCGGCGGCAGACGCGCTCGAC
Organism: Kiritimatiellia bacterium; assembly: GCA_028701555.1. Classification (GTDB taxonomy): domain Bacteria; phylum Verrucomicrobiota; class Kiritimatiellia; order RFP12; family UBA1067; genus JAQVQN01. The sequence goes on from JAQVQN010000397.1 coordinate 1,215, forward strand.
CCTGCCAAGGTCGGGCGGGCACAGCGGGCACACGGCCTTCCGCAGGGTATCCTCTACAGATGCTATCCGTCGTTTTTCATTTCTCATTTGGCACCACCTTTATGCGCCATACCCTCTTTTTCCAGCACCGCCGCCAAGGCATGACGCGCCCTGTGCAGCAGCACCCGCACATGCACTGGCGTACGCCCCGTTATAGCCGCGATTTCCTTGGGATCCATGTCCTCGCCGTAGCGCAGCCACAGCAACTCGTATTCGTCCGGCAAAAGCCTTTCACGCGCAAAAGCCCAAACATCCCGCTCGGCACCGTCCGCTGGAGAGGCGTGCCTGTCCGGCAAGTCGTCGGCTTCCTCCAGCGCCACGGTCGGCTTGCAGGCGCGGTGCCAGTTTAACATCACGCGCCGCGCCACCGTCAAAGCCCAAGGCCAGAACGGTCGGCACGGGTCATAACTCCCGGCCGCCCGGCACATCCTCAGGCAGCTCTCCTGAAAAAGATCCTCGCAATCCGCGTGAACTGCGCCCATCTGGGCAAAAAGACGCATCAGGCGCGGTTCCAACGCCTCTGCAACGCAACGGAACTCGTTGATCTCGCCATCCGCGACCCGCCGCATCGCAGCGCGCAGTGCGTCATCGCTGTTTTCTTTGACTAACACAATATCCGATCGCGCCTGACCCCGCCATCGCGTCCGCTACAATAGCCTTACAGCTGGTTCTCGCGCTCCTGATATGAACTCAGTATCTTTGCTATCAGGCTTTTTGGTAAACTCATCGTGATGCCCACGGCCTGGCCGTCCATGGTGATCTTGGCTTGGCTGGCCAGCGCGGCGGTCTCGGGCGATTCAGCGGCCTGCAGCATGGTCAGTGCCTGCACGCCTAGCAGCGCCTGCTGGATCTGCTGAGCGGTCTCGACCGAATCAGCCGTCACCGACAAATCGGCGTTCAAGGATTCTTCTCCTGAAGCCCGGATGCGCAGAGCCATACCTTCGGCCTGCCGCAGAATAGCGGCCTTGGGTTCTTCTCCGACTATCGATGAAACCCCGCTGGCGTAAATGCTGATGATGTTTTCCGGAGTGCGCTGAAAAGCCTTGGCCAGCGGCGATGACGCGGACATCCCGGCCTGGCGTCCAGCCAGTACATCCAACGCCTCTTTCACAAGTTCCTGCCGGTCGGCCAGCAGCACCAACCCCGGACGCGCGAAGGAGATATACTTTTGCTTGCCGTCGTCCTTGTCAAACCAGCTATGCACCGCCACTTCCTCGTGCTGCAAAACAGAGTACCTGTCGGCACCAGCCAAGATTGTCGTCAGGCGCTGCTGGTCGAATTTTCCGTAGGCGTAGGCTACCCCGCCCTTCTCGGCGCGGCCGGTCCCCGCGAGCACGATATACTCGATGTCGTTCACGAGATCTACACCGAACATAGCCTCAACCGAGGCGAGTTTAGCCTCGGCCTGTTCACGTTTGTCGGGGGCTATCTGTTCCGAGATGAACTTTATCAGAGGCGATGCGTTGGCCGCTTTAAGGTCTGCCGTCAAAACCCAACTGGTTTTACCGGACAATTCCTTGGCGTCTACAGCATACGAAGACAAAACCAGCGTAAAGGCCAAGCAGCCAGCCGCAATGAAAGTACGTTTCAGCATGATCACATTCCTTGTATAGAGCCAGCTCCGTAGCGTTTCAGTCCAAAACACTTCACTGAGAACACCCGCCCCAGATGTTTGACCTGAGCAACTGCC
>JAQVQN010000398.1 GCA_028701555.1 Kiritimatiellia bacterium
CTTGAACCGCAAAACCCCGGTAATCGTAGCAAGAACGCTACTAACTATTTGCGCTATAATTGCATAAATGCAACTCCCAGAATGCCCGTAAATCATGCGCATATTGCGTAAGCACCTATGCAGCAGGCATATACACCAACAAAGCCCTGTCAGCTGCATTTGGCACACGCCTTGCGCATATACAAAGCGTGAAAACGGCATATTCAATTTTCGGGACCCGCATCGCGCCGGTCTTCGACACGGCTAGGGACATCCTGATTGTCGAATCGCGGGGTCAGGAGGTCTGCGGAGAGTCTCTGCACAAACTGGGCGGCCGCAATGAAGCTGAGGATATCGCGTGGCTGGCTTCGCAGGGCGTAGGACGGCTGGTTTGCGGCGCTGTCTCGCGGCCGCTGCAGGCGATGATCAACGCGGCGGGCGTAGAGACGGATGCTTTTGTGGCTGGCGAGGTGCGTCAGGTCATACAGGCGTCGTTAGACGGAACTTTGCGTGGCTCGGCTTTCACGATGCCGGGTTGCTGCGGACGGCGCAGAATGCGGCAAGGCTGCGGTGCGGGCCGCGGCCGCGGACATGGCAGAGGGTCTGGCAGAGTATTTTGATTTTGGCGGGGGGCTTCCGTGAAGACTCCGGGACAACTCATCAAAAGGGAGTTTCCCCGCCGCCAATTGCCCGGAGCGAAAACAAGAAAAGGAGGCATACAATGCCTGGTGGAAACGGAACAGGTCCCCTCGGAGCGGGACCGATGACGGGGCGCGCAGCCGGATACTGCGCGTGTAACGGCGCGCCGGGATACATGAATCCGGCGGGCGGGCGCTTCGGCGGCGGCTTTGGCCGCGGTCGCGGCGGTATGGGCGGCGGCGGTTTTGGGCGCGGCTGCAAGAACATGTTTTTCGCCACGGGTCTGCCGGGCTGGGCGCGCTTCGGCGGCGCGGCAGCGGCAGGTGCTGCGGATGAAAAACAGGCTTTGGCCGGTCAGGCCGATGCGCTCCGTGCGCAACTGGACGGAATCCAGAAGCGTCTGGAGCAATTGGAGACAACCTCCGGTTCGGCCAATGCCTAGCGCCTTTAACGGTGAAAGTTGAACCCAAAAAGAACAGTTGAGATTTGGCCGCAAAGAACTCAAGGAACGCAAAGAGGAAAAAATCAGAGCATGGATGATTCCCGTCTGGTTCTTTGTGTTCTCTGCGTTCTTTGCGGCTAATCAGCTATGAAAAGGCAATTATGAAAATCGCATTCTCAACATCCGGCAGCGACCTGAACGCGCCGCTGGACACACGCTTCGGGCGGGCCGCGAAGTTTCTGGTGTACGACACCGAGACCAAGGCTTTCGAGGTGATCGATAACGCCCAGAACCTCAACGCCGCGCAGGGTGCCGGCATCCAGTCGGCGCAGAACGTGGCGGCCTCGGGCGCACAGGCGCTGGTTTCTGGACATTGCGGCCCCAAGGCTTTCCGCGTGCTGGGTGCCGCTGGCATCAAGGCCTACACATCAAACGCGGCGACATTGACAGAAGCGCTGGCTCAGTATCTGTCCGGAGCCCTGAAGGAGCTTAAGGCGGCTGACGTGGAAGGGCACTGGGCGTAACCGGCATGAACACTTGTCTTGATTGCCTGCCTTGCATCTTCCGCCAGACACTGGACGCGGTCCGCCGCGTGTCGGATGATCCGGCTTTTCATGAAAAGGTCGTGAGGCAAGTAGCTGAATGGATTTGCGGCGCTGACCTCAGCGAATCGCCGCCAGCTATGGCCCAGCGCCTGCACCGCTACTTGCGCGGCTTGACCGGCATCGACGATCCGTATGCCGAAGCCAAAGCGCGTGACAATGAGCTGGCGCTGCGTCTGCTGCCCGGACTGCGTGAACGGCTAGCTGTTTCCGACGACCCTTTTACGCTGGCCGTGCGCCTCGCCATCGCCGGCAACCTGATCGACCTCGGCCCCAAGAGCGACCTCACGCCCGAAGAGGTGGAGGCATCAATCGGGAATGTTGAAAAGGAGGCGTTCTCGGGAGATGTCGCAGCTTTGCGGCGGCGTGTCGAGGGCGTTAAGACTATTCTGTATCTGGCCGACAACGCAGGCGAGATTGTTCTGGATCGCCTGCTTATCGAAGCTTTGGGCCCTGAGCGGGTGACAGTGGCGGTGCGCGGTGCCCCGGTGATAAACGATGCCACCATGGATGACGCCCGGACAGCAGGACTGCATGAGCTGGTGTCAGTGATATCCAACGGCTCCGATGCGCCGGGAACGCTGCTGGAAGAGTGCGCGCCGGAGTTCCGCGAGCATTTCGATGCGGCCGATCTGGTTATATCCAAAGGTCAAGGGAACTTCGAGACGCTGAGCGAGGCGCCGCGTGACATCTGTTTTCTGTTTAAAGTGAAGTGTCCTGTTATCGCCGGCCGCGTGGATCTTGCGCTCGGTACGCAGGCGCTGGTGTGGCTGCAGGGTGAAGCGAAGTGCAAGGAGGCACAATGATTATCGCGGTGGCATCCGGAAAAGGCGGTACGGGAAAGACCACAGTCTCGGTGAATCTGGCGCGCACACTCGGTGGCGTGACGCTGCTGGACTGCGATGTGGAGGAGCCGAACGCGCACCTTTTTCTCAAAGGCGCCTTGGCGGGCGAGCCGGAAGAGGTCTCAATTCTGGTGCCTGAGGTAGAGGAGGCGCGCTGCGACGGCTGCGGCGAGTGCGCCCGCTTTTGCGAGTACAAGGCCTTGGCGGTGTTGGCCAAACGCGTGCTCGTTTTCCCAGAGCTGTGCCACGGTTGCGGCGGCTGTGCGCGGGTGTGCCCGCAGGGCGCGATCCGTGAGGTGCCTAAGCGCGTCGGCGTGGTGGAATCCATGCGAGTTGATAACGTGACGCTGGTTCAGGGGCGTCTCGACGTGGGCGTGGCAATGGCGCCGCGCCTGATCCGCGCGGTCAAGGGCAAGATCCCCGCGAAGGCAGATG
>JAQVQN010000399.1 GCA_028701555.1 Kiritimatiellia bacterium
ACAGAAAGCGAATGACAGGCATGCGTACACCCCGCCAGCCGACAATCACCGATTTCGTGCTGGAATACGGCTCACGCCGCATTCCGTACCGCCTTCACCGCGCTCAACGGAAACGCCTGCGCATCGTCGTTCTGCCAGACCTGTCGGTCACCATCTACGCCCCGACCACGGCAACGGAGAAAACGCTTTTCGACGCCATTGCCCGCAAGGCCCCTTGGATTGCCCGGTCACTCGACCGATTGAAGGAGTTCCACCCGTTCCCCACGCCGAGCAACTACGTCAGCGGCGAAACCTTCATGTTTCTGGGACGCCAATACCGCCTTCACGTTGAACAAGGCCCGGCAACCCCCGCCAAACTGGAAGGCCGGTTCCTCAAGGTCACCGTCCCCGACAAGGCCTCTGCACACAACACACGTCGGGTCGTTGAACAGTGGTATGCGGCGCGTGCAAAAGACCTCTTCACAAACCATGCGGCCAGTTGCATGGAGATCGGCAAGCGGCACGGCATTCCTGTCGTACAATTCAAAGTGCGTAGCATGCGCACGCGGTGGGGGAGCTGCACGGCCGCAGGGCGGATCACACTGAACCTCCAGCTCATTAAGGCACCGGTTCACTGCATCGACTACGTTATCATGCACGAACTCTGCCACCTGGTGCACCACAACCACTCCGCCGCCTTCTACCGTCTCCTGTCCCGTTGCATGCCCGACTGGCAGGAGCGTAAACGCATCCTAGACCAGATTGCGTTGCCGACCGTAAGCACGAACTGAAGGCGGTCAGTCAGGGCGTTCATTCTTGTCATAGCCGTTCCTGTCGTGGTACGCTCTAGGAGTGTGCGAGGAATGGCAGCAAGGGGCCGACCCTACATAACCGGTTGCTGCTGGTTCATCACTGCCAATTTGAGTCACCTTGCCAGTATAGGCTAACATGGCGGTCTGTGAATGGGGGCGTATGCCAGAAGATAATAACGCGGCGGCTGAATATGAGCGGGAAGCGGTTCCCGAGCGGGCCCGGCTGGGCTTAAAGAGTTACATCGGGCAGTTCGCCGGGGAGCATGTGGCGGGCACGGAACTGATGATCGGCCCGCTCTTTCTGGCGGCAGGCGTCAGCGCCTTTGATTTCTTCGCCGGCCTGCTGGTCGGCAACCTGCTGGCCGTGCTTAGCTGGACCTTCTTCACCGCGCCGATCGCCACGCGCGTGCGTCTGACGCTCTACTACCACTTGGAGAAGATCTGCGGGCGCAGGCTGGTGGTGCTTTACGACATCGTCAACGGCGTGATGTTCACGATCCAGGTGGGCGCCATGATCACGGTCTCGGCCACCGTGCTGGGGGTCTTCTTCAAGTTCCGCATGCCGGAGCTTAGCGACATGCTGCCGACCGGCATAGGTTGGGTTGTAGCCGTGCTGCTGACAGGCCTGCTCTTCTCGGCAGTGGCCGCCAGAGGGTACCGTTTCGTGGCCGCCTTCGCCAACATGGTCGCCCCGCTGATGGTGGTTATGTTCGCGGTGTTCGGTGTCGTCAGTCTGCGTAAGCTCGGCGTGACAGGTTTAGGCAACTTCTGGGAGATCGCCACGACGCGGATTTGGACCGGCGGTGCTCCGCAGCCGGGTCAGATGAAGTTCACCTTCTGGCACGTGATGTTTTTCGCATGGTTCTGCAACATGGTGTGGCATATAGGCATGGCGGATCTATCACTGTTCCGCTTCGCGCGCAAATCGTGGTACGGCATCTCTTCTGCTGCCGGTATGTACATCGGGCACTTCATGGCGTGGGTTGCGGCTTCGACGCTCTATGCCGTTCAGTTGCAGGCTGATCCATCGAACACGGCGGTGCTGCCCGGGCCGCTGGCCTACAACGCCTGCGGTGTGCTGGGTTTGGCGGTGGTGATGATCGCGGGTTGGACCACAGCCAACCCTACGCTCTATCGGGCGGGGCTGGCGTTTCAGGCGCTGGCGCCCGGAGCTTCGCGCGCGCGGGTGACGCTGCTGACCGGACTGGCTGCCAGCGTCACGGCGATTTTTCCGGTGGTGGTCATGAAACTGCTGGGGTTCGTGGCGCTGTGGGGAATGATCCTGATGCCGATGGGCGCGGTGATTTTTGCCGACTACTGGTTACTGCCACGTTTCGGCATGCGGCGTTTCATTGCGGAGCATGTGCGGCTGCCGATCAACTGGGCTGCGGGCGCGGCCTGGTGCGCCAGTATTATATTCTGCGTGGGGATGCTGGCGGCGTTCGGCACGGATAAGATCTTCTTTGTGAGCCTGCCCGGCTGGTTCGTGTCCATCATGGTGTATGTGGCTTGGAGCAAGCGCATGCAGGGGAGAGGTGAGAGGTAAGCCAGCCACCCGGGGTTACGGACGAAAATGATGGTGGCAACTGTTATCAACGAATTATACGAATGAGACGAATTGTAATTGGCTTAATTCGTTTAAATCGGTGAGAAAACTTGAAGTTATAGGTAGGCATGGAGGTAAAGGTAAATGAGAACAGCAAAAGAGATGAGGCGGCGCGGTTTCGTAATGTGTTGTGCAGGCATGGGGTGTGCGGGTCTGACTCAGGCGGCCGCGCCTTCGAGCCGTAATGCCAAGAGCCTCAAAGAAGGGGGTGCCGGCCAGACGTCCGCCAAGAAAACGTTCGACATAGCCTTTTGCGGCATTTACTGTTCGGCGTGCGAATTGCACCTGAAGGGCAAGCAGGGCGGCAAGAAGTGCAAGGGCTGCACACACCCGTCGATGGAGTCGAAGTGTGTGATCTTTGCCTGCGCTAAGGAGAAGAAGGTGGCGAACTGCGGGTTGTGCGAGCAGTTTGAAAGCTGCGAAAAGCTCAAGCAGCACCATGAAAAACCGCTCTACCGCCGAGTCGCGCGGCGCACCTGCGCCAAGGTTAAGGCGGACGGCATGGAGGCGACGGTCGCGGAGCAGAAAACGCGCTGGAC
>JAQVQN010000400.1 GCA_028701555.1 Kiritimatiellia bacterium
GGCATGCGCATACATTAGCAAAACAGAGGCGGCAGCGCTACGGGTGCGATTCAACATATTTGAATTCGCACCCGAGTTAGGCATTAGGAGTTTCAATACCTTGACGCTGGAGAATTTTCGCGAATCGATAAGCTCCAGTTTCAAATGAACTGAAGCACACCCATGCGCTTCGGGGTATGGGCCGATGCGCACGAGCGGGGACGCTACGGCATACGGGGCGATGTGCACGAGCTCGTTTGCCTCTCGCGGTTGCGAGAGGCCGCCAGAATACTGGCTAAACGATCAAAGTGCGCACTGCCCCGTATGCTATTCGCTTTTTGTGGGTTACCGACCCGCAACTAATGCACTGACGCACTAATGCACTATTTTGATGATGTTTGGTTATCGGGTGTCGTATTATATGAGTAATGGAGCGAGACAAACATAACACGGTTGACCTTGACATGACTGAGCGGCGGGCGCAGATGGAAGCGGTTATCCTCAAGAACCAGACCGGTCTGCTGCGTTATGCGGCCACGGTGCTGAACAACCGCGACATGGCACGGCAGGTGGTGCAGGATGTTTTTATTAAATTGTTCAGCCACTGGGACGAGCTGGACAAGAGCGAGGGGTGTCTGCGCGTCTGGCTCTTCCGGGTCACGCACAACGAGGCGGTCGACCTGATCAGGGCCGAGGAGCGGCGCAAGTCCCGGCAGGCACGCTACGCGGAGGCACAGAATCTGATTCAAGAGGAGGAGGCGACGCTGGACTTTGAGCGTGGGGAGCGCATGGAGCTGGTGCTGCGGCATGTGCGGGAGCTGTCTTTGCCGCGTCAGCGGGTTTTGCTGTTGAGGCTGCAGCAGGGCTTGAGTTACGGCGAGATCAGCGAGGTCACCGGTTACACGGTGCCAACCTGCCGCAACCTCTTGAGCCAGGCTGTGGCGCAGTTGACGGAATTGCTTAATCCAAAAGGGGGCGCTTATGCTTGAATGCCGAGAAGCGTTTGCCCTTTTGCCGCATCTGGCGCTGGAGGACTTGCCGGAAGACGAGCGCGTGGCCTTGCGGCGGCATCTTGATGGCTGTGCCGAATGCCGTGCGCAATACGAGGCTTGCAAGAGCTTATTACCTGCGCTGCAGGCGGATTTGCGCGCGGTGCCGATTCCGCAGCTAGCGGCGTCGGGAAACTGGTGGAGGGAGAACCTGCCTGAGGCTGAAGCCGAGCCATCAGAAGATGAGCATCTGCCGGAAACGTGGCGTGAAATAGTGTTGGCGCTGCATTCGGAAGCCACGTATGAGGCGTTCACTGCTGACGAGGTGGAGCGGATATTGGATTTGGCCGGGGCTGGAGATGCCGCTGCAAACAGCGGACGCAGGACTGGCTGGCAGCGCGCCGCCCGGTTCGGCAAGGCCGCGACGCTCGCGGCGGCGCTGGCGCTGGCGGCATCTGGGCTGTGGCTGGCGGCCGGCGACTGGCGACTGGCGACGGGCGACGGGCGGTTCACGAAAGAAGTATTGCCAGTCGCCAGCCGCCAGTCTCCAGTCGAGATCCTGCACCACTGGGGCGCGTGTAACCTGGAGGTTCCGGAGCGTCTGCCGGGCACGTTGCGGCTGAACGGCGGCATGGTCAAGGCGCGGCTGGGTTCCGGGACGGAGATGATCCTGTTCGGGCCTTTGGAAATGGAGGTGTGCAATCCGATGGAGGTCAAGCTCGCGTACGGGCGTATGTTGGCCGATGTTCCAGAGGCCGCCAGAGGCTTTACGGTGCGTACGCCGGACTTCGAGATGTGGGATTACGGCGCGCTTTACAGTGCCGCTACATCGGAGCAGGGCTCGGACATCTTCGTCTTCAAGGGCGAGGTGCAGGTGAACGAGGTCTCGGGCGATCCAGTGGACATCTGCCGGGACGGCGAGGGCGCACGGACGCGGCGCGACCGCAGCGGCGTTGTCAAGGTCGCTGCCGACTGGCCGGAGGCCGAGAGTGTGCTGGCAGCGGCGCACAGGCAGGGAATTTTGAATGATCCCGAGGCTGCGGTCAAGGCGGCCGGGCGCATATCTGACATGTGGGCGGAAAGGTGGACGCCCAAGGTGGTGGAGGCAGGGTACGAAACGCAATTCCTGCGCGAAATCGCGCAGGCACAGGAGGTGGAGAGAGCTATGAGAACACGCAAAACAAGAAAGACGGCGGCAAAATTGGCCGCCGCAGTGCTGGGCATCGCGGCTACGGCCGAGGCGGCGGAAATATTCATGACGGCAGTGGATGACCAGTGGGATAATCCATCCACATGGGTAGGCAGTGTCGTGCCGGGAGCAGCCGACCAAGCGGTGGTCGAGGGCACCGGTCAACGCACAATCCGTATCACTAACGGAGTCGCTGCGGTAGCAGAACGATTGTCACTTGCCAAGACAACCGGTGACAGCAAGGCGCGTACGGGGCACTGTGTGATGAGCGGCGGCAGCCTGACGCTGAGCGGTCATCTCCTGATGGCTAGCGCTGCTTCAGCTCATAAGGCGACCTTCACGCTTTCGGACGGAACGGCGAATATCGCCAACGGACGCATTGGTCAGGCTGGAAGCGCACTCTTCACGCAGACTGGCGGAACTCTCGCGAGTTCGTATTGGGTATTAGGGCAGTACATCGGTTCCAGAGGAACCAACGTGCAATCCGCTGGCGAAGCGACCTTCAGCACAGCCAATGGGTTGCGTTTAGGCGAAGAAGCTGGTTCCAGCGGCATATATCAGCTTTCCGGCACCGCCGTGATCAACCTGCCGGGCGAGGCCAGAGTCGGCAATGGCGGTCAAGGAAGGTTTGAGCAGAGCGGCGGAACAATCATTGGCGGCAGCGGATCTTCGTCGCAGTTTACGGTCGGACAAGGATCGTCCAGCAGCGGCGCGTATCTGCTGAGCGGCGGGGATCTGTCCATTTATCGTCTCAATGTCGGCTGG
>JAQVQN010000401.1 GCA_028701555.1 Kiritimatiellia bacterium
AGACTCCGTAAGTGAGTCATAATCTTCTTGTGCCATCATGACAACCGAATCCTCACGCTTCCGCGTGATAATAACAGGGACGTGATCCCGGCAGACACGGCGAATCGTGGCTGCCAGAGTCTCCCGTGCTTCTGTGTAGGTCATTGCATTCATATTGGACAGGATACTGTACAGCTTGTGCCGATGTCAAGAGTGTCCATAATGAAGTTTCGATCCTATGGTGTTATCGATTATCAAGTGCCTTGAACATTTCATCCACATTGCTGTATGCGTGCAGTTCGTTTCCGCTGTCGGTCGCTTCAAATGTACGCCGTGTTGTTCGGCAAAGGCGGCAAAGGCATGTCCAAAAGGTCGGCCAACGCGCTCAAAAGCTCAGTCTCGTCCTGCGACAGCTCGCCGTCGGCGCGCATCACGAACGAGCAGGCCATGATCAGTTCGCCTTTGAAGAGCGGAGTGAGGTTGTCCAGCAGTCGCACCGCCCCGTCAAACGCGGTCAGCGTGCAGTCGCGCCGCGCCGGCACTGGCAGTTCGCCGACCCCGAAAGAGGTTGCGCGCGCTGCACCATCACGCCAAGCTGACTCCGCAGCCGCATCGTCCTGCGTCTGTCCCAGATATGCCATCACACCCAACACTGTCGCAACCTCGGACCGCACTTGTGCAGGCGGCAAAGGCTTGCTGTGGAATCCCCGCACCACGCCGGGCGGCTGCAACGCACGCTGTGCGCGCCCCATCAGCAGGGCTTCGAACAGAGTGATCGCTCGGTCAGCCTCCGCCAGTTCCCGGACAAGCGCCAGACATGCCGCGCGTCCCGCCGGGTCGCGCTGCCGGATGCCAGCGACAGCTAGGTCGACCGCCTGACGACACTCCGTCAGACCCGCGCTGCGCAAGGCTTCGTGCCAACGCACGGCACCCTCCGCCAAGGTCGTACCTTCAGCAGTAAAAATCTTACCGCGCTGACGCTGGCGCACGTATTCGTCGCTACTCAGCAAAAGCCCGTAAAGAGCCGATGCCGCCTACAAAGGACGGGACAGGGACTCCAGCAGCCCGGGCTCGATGCCTGGCAGCAGATTGACCGGCAAGTCAGCCTCCCGGTCCTGCGTAAAAGCGGACAGGCCGGTTGTGTCCACCGCCGCCCCGGCATGTTCTTGTTTACCGGCTTTGGCTTCTGCTTGCGGCCTCTGCCGCTGCCAAGGCGCGAAGTCACCGGTGAATTCGGGATCCAATTGAAGGACGCGCGTCAAAATCGGCGGATGCGAAGAGAAAAGGCTGCTGAGTTTTGTGCCGGAAGAAAAAAGCATGTGCGAGAGTTCACTGCGGTTGGCACAGCGCATCGCGCTGCCGTAGCCCGACGCACCGATCCGCTTGAGCGCACCCGCCAGTCCCGCAGGATTACGCGTGAACTGCACGGCTGAGGCATCAGCCAGAAACTCGCGCTGACGCGAGACCGACGCCTGAATCAGTCGCGCGAAGAGAATCCCCACGCTACCGATCACCCAGAGTGCCAACCCTGAAAGAAACACAACCAGCACAAGCCCGCCGCCGCCGCCTTTTCTATTGCGCGACACACGCACAAACCTTAAAGAGTGCATCAAAAAACGGCCCGCGATCGATGTCACCAGAATGCCGAATAAAATCCCCAGCAGCCAACTGTTGAGCCGCATATCCCCGTTTTTGATGTGGCTGAACTCGTGCGCAACCACCCCGTGTAGCTCTTCGCGCGAGAGCCGCTCGAGTGCTCCGCGCGTCACGGCCACAGCCGAATCGCGCAGTGAAAAACCGGACGCGAAGGCATTGATACCCGGCTCGTCCTCCAGCACAAAGACACGCGGCACCGGGATGCCGGAAGCGAGTGCAACCTCTTCCACGATGTTGAGCAGGCGGCGCTCCAGGAAGCCATCGTTGTCACTGGGATTGATTTCACGTCCGCCGGCTGAGCGCGCTACCGCAGCTCCGCCCTCGGCCAGCGAGGCGCGGCGAAAGAGTGTGCCGCCCCCGATCACGGCCAAACTCACGCCTGCCGTCACCAGCATCCAGAAGGGATCCCAAGCCAACACCGGAAAACTGGCGCCTGCCCCGTCGAGCTCTCCCGCGACCTTCTGCCGACTGCCTGCTGAGGCGAGGGCGAGTGCTGTGATCGCCCGCGACGCAAAGTAAAAGGCGCACACAATCAACATCACGGCTGTCATGTAGTACGCAAGCAGCACACGCGTCTTGCGACGGGCGGCTTCCTGTCTGGCGAAGAAGGTCATGACGGAATAATCAGAAGCTGACCTTTGGCACCTGCCGTTCGGCCGCCGACTCCAATTCTAGGGATTGCGCCGCAGCGAAGTTGAACATTGTGGCGACCAGCGAGCCGGGGAATACCTCACGCTTGATATTATAGGCCATAACCTCGTCATTGTAGGCCTGGCGCGCGAACGCGATGCGATTCTCAGTCGAGGCGATCTCCTCCTGAAGCTGCATCATGTTCTGGTTGGCCTTCAGATCCGGGTAGCGCTCCACCACCACCATCAGCCGGTCCAGCATACCGCGCAGTGCTCCCTCGGCCCCGGCCAGTGCGCGCATGGCTGACCCGTCTGCGGGCGCAGCGGCCGCAGCCTTGGCCGCAGAAGCCGCCTGGTTACGTGCCGCGATCACCGCCTCCAGCGTCTCGCGCTCATGCTTCATGTATCCCTTGGCCGTCTCCACTAGATTGGGTATCAAATCATACCGCCGTTTCAACTGAACGTCGATCTGGGCGAAAGCGTTCTTAAACCGGTTCCGCGCCTGCACCAAGCCGTTGTAGATGCCGACTGCCCACAGCGCGAACAATACAGGCATGCCGACCAAAATCGCCACTAGCATCATGCTCATAAGTGTTTCCCTTCCATTTGATAGAATCAGTATAGCACCCAAAACAATCTGCTCCAACACGAAAG
>JAQVQN010000402.1 GCA_028701555.1 Kiritimatiellia bacterium
AAAAATCTTTTTGATGGCCACGCCGCTGCACTCGCAGAACTTCGTGGATATTGATGACGGCATCCTGATCAACAACCGCCGCCTGGTGACCAAGGCCATGTGGTTCAACGGCACGCAGATTTCAGGACAGGCGCGCCGCGCGCTGGAGAACGAGCGTGTGACCGTGGTTTCGCACGTCAGCGGTTGGGTGCATATCATGCGGCGAAGGGCCACGATAGATCAGAATGCCTATGATGAGTTTTCTGAGAAATTGCGCGGCTATCTGAAAGCGCCGCTGACGCCGGAACTGCTGGGGAACTTCCTGCGGCAGAACCCGAAATGCAGGCAGTGCTTTGTGGTGCGCTGGCCTGTGCGCGGCGTGAACCGCTATATCGCACTGGAACAGGTTTTCAGTTTCGAGCAGGACAGTCCTTACAAAGTCACCGACAACACGCGCGAGAAGCTGTTGGCGACGATACCGTTGGAAATGTTCGACGCGTCTTGTTGTCCCTGCAAGATAATCCTGAACGATCTCGAGCAGTTTGTGGCCGAGCGCGCCATCGACCTTGAGGCTCCTGAAGATCTGGCAGCTCTGAAGAGCCGGATAGGCGACGCGTGCATGAGCGCGGCGGAGATGGTCGGGCAACTTACGCGCTTCTGCCACACGGAACCGCGCCTGCCTTCGGCGGACAAAGTGTCTTTCGAGCGCGAGGCAGAGCCTCTGGGGCTGAGTGTAGACATGGAAAGGGAGGATGTGGTACGGCGTCTGGACTCGCTGCGCGGCAGCAGCGTCACGGCGGATCTGGCGTTCCACACGTGGCGCGATCTTTCCCGCACGCCATGCCGGCCGTTCGTCAAAGCTGCTTTGGAGCGCAACCCGGTGAGCGCGGCCGGCGCCAAGGACATGACGGAGGATGCGGTGGTGGCGCTGGCGGGATCATGGCCGGACGAGTCTATCTATGACGGGCCGGAGCGCATGGCGCAGCCGGATGAGGTCTGGAACTTCCGCCGCGGCGACGGTTTTGAAAAAGCGCTGATGGTCGCTAACATCCTGCGTTCCCGCGGTTGTGGAGCCATGCGTCTGAATCTGACGGGTTCAGAGGTCCGGCTGCTTGCCGGCAGCCGAGAGGTGTGCGCTTTTAACACCGGCAAGCGACCGACCGACCGGATCTGGGAGCTCTGATCCCGATTCTGGCACGTCTTCTGCGGAATAAACAGGCGGTCACTTTATTGGTTTAGGCAATAAAGTCGGTTATGCGGGGTTAGAAGCCCTTAGGCCGTCAGGATTGGACAATTGGGGAAGAGCACAAGTTGACGCAGGTGCGGGAGTCAGGTGCGTTCCGCTGTATGCGTTTCTTGACCCGCCGCGTAGGGGACGCGGCGGGTCTTTTTTTTAAATTTAAAATTTGTAATATTTGATTTTTGCGGTTGCAAAACTCTGACCGACCTCATATACTATACCCGTTCTTAGACGTATAAGGAGGTTTTATGAGAAACAATGTCAGCAGATTAGTTGTCGGTTCACTGTGCGCGGCGGTTTTTGGTTTTTCGGCTGTCGCTGAAGAGCTCACGGACGCACCGCGGTGGTATGTGAGTCCGGGGGTCGGGATGATTTTCCCGGAGGGCAACCAGCCGATCGACGAGGGTTTAAACCTGTCGCTGCGTCTGGGTTATGATCTTACTGAGCACTGGTCGGCGGAAGGAGAGTTCTCTTGGGCTCCCAATATGACCAACAATGATCGGTGGCGTCAGAAAGCGCAGCATATATACGGTCTGGGTCTGGACGCCCTTTACCACTTTGACCGTTACAGCCGCTTCGACCCGTTCCTGTCGGCGGGCTGGGCGGTTTACATGGCGGACCGCAATGTTTTCAGCGAGGGCGGGCATTCGACGCTAACAGGGCCGCGGGTCGGCATCGGCGCGATGTACCACCTGACTGACAACCTGTCGTTGCGAGCTGACGGGCGCGCCCTGATGTCTGTGGACAAGACGCACGAGATGCAATACACCCTGGACGCCGGCGTGGTCTACCGTTTCGGCGGCGGATCAGGTCTTGGCGGCGAAGGTTCAGGCTCGTTGGCCGGTCTGCCCAAAGATTCGGACGGGGACGGCCTGACTGATGATGAAGAGGCCAAGCTGGGCACGGATCCCTTCAAGGCGGACACGGATGGCGACGGGCTGACCGACTATGAGGAGGTCAAAGTGTACAAGACCGATCCTCTGAACCCTGACACGGATTTCGACGGCCTTTCCGACGGCGACGAGGTCAAGAAATACAAGACCGATCCGCTGGATCGCGATACGGACAAAGGCGGCGTCGCAGACGGGCATGAGGTCATCGAGGACAAGACCAATCCTCTGGATCCGAGTGACGACCTGATGCTGTTCGAGGTTTACATTCAGTTCGACTACGACACCACGGTGATCAAGCCGGAGTATTTCAAGGATCTGGAGCATGTGGTTAGGGTGCTGACCCGTAATCCTCATGCCACGGCCGTGATCGAGGGGCACGCCGACCGCCGCACACGCTCTTCCGAGAAGTATAATCAGGATTTGTCGGAGCGCCGCGCGCAAGCCGTGTTGTCTTACATGGTCGGCAAAGGCGTTCAGGACAAGAAACTGACTGCGTTGGGGTACGGTTTCAGCCGGCCCAAGGTGCAGCCGGATCTTGTGAACGGCAATCCCGAGAACCGCCGCGTGGAGATTTACATCCGCGGCGCGGGAACGAACGCGGACAAGGCCAAGTATGTGCAGCCTTAACGGCTGAACATTAACGGGCAAGGCGCTTGCTGAGAGAACGGACAAGCGCCGGCATCGGAAAAAGGCCGCAAAGGAACAAGCGTTTCTTTTGCGGCCTTTTGCTTTGTTTTGATATAATAGGCGCCGCATGAAAATTATCGAGCGATATGTCCTGCAATCTTTTCTGGCGGCCTTTTT
>JAQVQN010000403.1 GCA_028701555.1 Kiritimatiellia bacterium
CAACTCTGACACGACCCTGCACAGTAAGCCGTTTGACCTGCATGACGGCGAACCGCATGTCTTTGTGGCTTCCTATCATCCGACGGACGGGAAAATAACCGTTATGGTCGACGGGCTGGATATCCACAAGACCTTCACCCCGCGCACAGCCCCACGCAACCTCAATCGGCTGTTGCTGGGATCAATCAACGGGGTAGACGGGAAATACTTCACCGGCGACATCGCCGAGCTGCACCTGTATCCTGAAACGCCCTTAAACCTGAACGAAATGGAGACCTTGTCGCAGTCGCTGATGTATAAATATGGCATTCAGCCCATACCTACCGGCAACACGGTTATGCCTGAAGGCAGCCCAGCAATCGCCAGCAGCGGGTTTGAAGTATCATCGGGTGCCACGCTGGCGTTTCCTGTCTCGGACGCGAACCCGTACACCCTGGTTAACGGCCAGACGCTGTCCGGCGGCGGAGCAGTGCGCGGAACCGTCGCGGTCGGTAACAGCGGCCAAGTCGACATCGGCACCGCGTCCGCCCTCGCGCTGGACGATCTCAGGCTGATCGACGGCGCGGTCGTTTGCTGGAACCACACCGGAGGCGCCGGAGAGACTTTAGCCGTCAATACTTTGTCTGCGGCAGGCTCGATAACCATACAGATCGTCGGAGGCTCGGACCTGCCGCCCCGGGTGCCGGTTATCTCTTACGAAAACGGCACCGCACTCGAAACTGCCACATGGCAGGTTTTGGGCGGCAAGTGGAATACCCGCGCCGAGGTAAACACCGCAAACCAGACCATCGACTTGGTCACGCCAGCGGGCATATTGATACGAGTACGCTAATAATCAGGGAGGATATATGAACAAGGGGAAGAGTATCGCGGCAATATCTGTCGCGCTCTGTGCAGCCGCATTTGCCGGATACAAGCCTGCTGCGGCACCGATCATGACAACGTGGGGCGAGGGGATAACACCAGAGAACGCTTGGCGTGAGTATCCCCGTCCACAATTGGTTCGCGCTGCATGGCAAAATCTGAACGGTCTATGGGATTATGCGGTCACATCAAAAAACGGCGAAAGGCCGGCTGAATGGCAGGGGCAGATCTTAGTGCCTTTCGCGATCGAGTCCGCCTTGTCAGGCGTTGGACGGTTGTTAGAGCCGACAGAGCTGCTGTGGTACCGCAGAACATTCAAATCCGAGTTGCCCGGAAACGGGAGGCTGCTGCTGCACTTCGGTGCGGTCGACTTCCGCGCTCAGGTGTGGGTTAACAACATTGAAGTTACGGATGTTCCGCATGAGAGCGGAAACTTGCCGTTTACCATCGACATAACACATGCGGCCAAGGCCGGCGTGAATGAACTGGTGCTTTCGGTCTGGGACCCTACCACAGATGGCAACCAGTCCGTCGGCAAGCAACATCTGAAACCTCACGGCTGCCGCTACACCCGCGTTTCCGGCATCTGGCAGACAGTTTGGCTGGAAAACGTGCCCGCCGCCTATGTAACAGGCTACAGGACAGTCACCGATATCGACAAAAGCAGTGTGGCGGTTACTTTAACCGCAGAAGGCAACCTTATGGGTGCCACCGCCGTGGTCGAAGCTATGCTGAACGGCGTCACGCTGGCGAAAGATGAAGTCAAGAATTGGAATGCGCCTGTTGTTCTGGTGCTGGATAAGCCGCAGTTGTGGACGCCTGAAACCCCTACGCTATACGACCTGCGCATCACGCTCCGCGCGGCTGGCGCCGAGGATGTCGCCATGGGTTATTTCGGCATGCGCAAAATAGAGCAGCGCACAGATGACAAAGGCATCCCCCGTTTTTATCTTAACAATAAAAAGGTTTTTCTTTCCGGTACGCTCGATCAGGGCTGGTGGCCGGACGGCCTGCTGACGCCGCCTTCGGAAGACGCCATGATTTTCGACATCATGCTTTTGAAAGAGTGCGGTTTCAACATGATGCGGAAACATGTCAAAATCGAGCCTCTAAGGTACTATTACCTATGCGACAAATTCGGCCTGATGGTTTTTCAGGACATGGTTTCCGGCTGGAAGGACGGAGAAGACCGCTCCACGCTGTATCGCCGTGAATTCAAAGGTGTGCTCGATTTGCTGCAGACAATACCGAGCATTGTCATGTGGGTGCCCTATAACGAGGGCTGGGGACAACCCGAAAAGGCTAAAACCAACATGGTGCTGGACTGGGCCAAACGTTATGACCCCACACGCCTGGTGAGCGGACCTTCCGGATGGAAAGACCACGGCGTGGGCGATGCCCTCGACATCCATAAATACCCCGGGCCGGACATGCCGCCAGTAACGCCGAATCGGCTGGCCGTCCTCGGCGAATTCGGCGGAATCGGGTTGGCCATAGAGGGGCATCTTTGGGCCAAAGGCAGTTCATGGGGATATGTGAGCGATAAAACCGCCGATGAATCCTTCGCGCGCTTTACCAGTCTTTATGACCATCTCAGCAAGCTGGTCTCCAAAGGCTTGGCTGCCGCAGTATATACCCAGACCAGCGATGTCGAGATCGAGATCAACGGCCTCGTCACCTATGACCGTAAGCATGTCAAATATTCCCCGGCAAAGATCGCGAAACTGAACCGTCTTCTTTATTTAGCCCTTGACCGCACAATTTTTGAGATGCTGCCTACATCACAGCAGCAGGCCCAGCAATGGAAATACACATTTGACCCGCCCGCTGCCGGCTGGGAACAGGCTGGCTTTGACGACAGCTCCTGGAAAACCGGCGAGGCCGGCTTCGGCAACGCTAAAGTGCAGGCCGACAACAAGGAGGCCTTGGCCCGAACCCTCTGGGAAACCCCGGCGATATGGTTGCGCCGAACTTTTGACTTTGAAAACGCGGCCCCTTATAAAGCGCATCTCAAAATCTTTTATGACGAAGACACCGAGGTTTTTCTGAAC
>JAQVQN010000031.1 GCA_028701555.1 Kiritimatiellia bacterium
CCATGAGGTCAAAGCTCAGGCCACTCGCTGCGCTGGGGAAAGCCCCGTCGTTCATTCCCAGCATGCAGACCACGCGCGCAGGTACGTTGCGCATAGGCTGGAAACGCGAGAAGGTCACACTTCCGCTTGCGAATCGCTCGTTGCCCGGGACACCCGCCAACTGTTCCTTGAACCAGGCAAAGATCACGCTGAAAGGCAGGCGCAAATCTTCGCAACCAGCATTGTCGGTGAATTGATTAAACTGCTCGAGTGTCTGACGCATCATGATCAAGCCGTAAGGAGCTTGCTCGTCCGGGCCGAAAAAACGGTTGAGCATAGACTCAAGCTGCATATGCCACTCAGCGCAGCTACGGTCAGAGGCGCACATGCTGTGCAGCTTTTTAAGAGCGGCAATGAAATCGGCGAGGTGTCCGACCGTACCTGCTTGACCTTCCGCGGCATGGCATGGGACGCACGGTCCGCTGGCGGTCTGCAGCGGTCCGGCGTTGCCGTTTGTGTCCCACATAGCGGCACCGAAGATCAAACGGTCGAGCGCAAACTCCCACGTGTTATTGCTGATTGCGGATGCGCCATGTCGGGCGCGGAAAGAGGCATTAATGCCCCAAGCGAGACCTGCCTGTTTGAGCAGCATGCTGAGGCGCGGCAGATCATCGGCGGCGAACCCGAAGCGATCGCGGATGGTTTCGTTCTCCAGCAAGCCCAGAACCTCTGATGCCTTAAAGCGGCTGTTGGCGACTTTCAGCAGTGACAGGAAGGCTTTGCACTCAGCATACTCCTGCAAGAGCGATTTGTCTGCTATGGTGTAGGGGACATGGCCGGGTTCGCCGATAAGTGTACGCCCGAAGACCGCGTCGATGTACGGTGCGTACAGATCGATCTTGGGGGTGTAAACGCTGATTTCGCGCGGGGCGAGGTTAGGCAGTGCGCGGAAAAGGTGCAGCAACTGGTCGTGCAGCACTTCGACCTCGCGCATCGGCGAGTGGCAGGCGTGGATGGTGATCGAGTGATCGGACGCGGCAAACCGCGCGGTTTTAGATGGTCTGGTGTTATTGCGAATATCGCGCTGAATGATGGCGAGGGCGGCTCCGGCGGTTTCGGCGTCATCGCTGAAAAGCAGATGTTCCGCCACCGAGTCGTAGGCGAGCAGCAGCGTGAATAACTCCTGCCCGCTGCGACCCAGCGAGCCGAGCAGTGGATTGGAGGGGGAGGCATAGTGTTCAGCCTGTTGGGTGCCAACCGCCTGCACTAGGGTGGCTTGGTCACGCAACTGTGCTTTGAGGCTGCGTGCGCTGCTCCACTCTTCGCGGCAAGGGTTGACTGTGAAGAAATGTATGTCGAAATCCTGAAAGGCGGCGAGGCGGAAGAGAATGTCCAGATGGGCCGGGGGCAGGGACGACACGCCGAAATAAAAGACGCGTCGTTTTTTGAGCAGAGCGTTCAGAAAGCGCGGGGGTGTTACGGCATCCGCTGTTGACTGGATGAAGCGCTGGTAAAGGCCCGAGAAATGGCGTACTGTGCCTGCGTCCATGCGGATCAGTTCGCGCCAGAGGATGCTCTGCCAATGGGCGTCAACGCCTTCCGCAGGCTGCGAGCCGTTTTCCCAGGCCGCGAGCATGTCCGGTCGGTAGGTCATGTAGCGGTCAAAAAGCTGTGCGAGGCGTCCGGCCAGTTGGTAGCGGCGCAGGGGGTCGCCCGCCACGAAAGTTTTTGCGCGCCCGAAAGACGGGTCGTGCTCGAGGCGCTGCAGTAGATGCAGGAGCCGCCAGCGCACCGTAGCTGGGTTGAAAGGCAGGGCATCTTCGCTGTTGGGCAAAGGACCGGTTGTGACTGCGCCAGACATAGGGTTGAACACATGGCGATAGATGAAGGCTCCGGGATAGGGGAAGTCGACGGACGGGCACAACCCGTTGAGTTCGGCGATCTGCATGCTCAGCCAGCGGGCGAGCCCCTGGTTCGGCACGGTTACGGTCTCACGGAAGAAGGGGTCTGGAGCTTGCGCGGGGTCTGTCGCGGAGCGAAATAGGAGTGCCAATTCCGCCGCCAAGGTCGTCAGGTCATCGCTTAAGTACAAATGAAAACTCATGTGGTGTCATCCGTCTGTCGGCAGCTTTTATCGAGGCCACTCAATATCTGGCAGTATACCAAACTCCTGCCCAAAGCGAATTACTTTTGGGTTAAATCTGGTTGTGTGGCGGGGGGCAGTAACTTATAATGGTGTTTTGTCAGGAGAGATAGAGATGTTGAAATGTAACCCAGGTTTGTACGGGCGTTCCTTGCTGAGACTGGCCGATCTTTCAGACGAGGAGATGATGGATGTGCTTGATCTTGCGATCACCCTGAAGGCCCGCCGGTGTGCGGGAGTGCGAGGCGACCTGCTGAAGCGGCGTCAGATCGCGCTGATTTTTGAAAAAAGCTCCACGCGTACGCGTACAGCGGCATCAGTGGCCATACGTGACGAGGGCGGGGCGGCGGAGTACCTTTCCAAAAGCGATATTCACCTTGGCGCCAAGGAATCTGTTAAGGATACAGCCCGTGTGCTGGGCCGAACTTTTGACGGTATTCTTTACCGTGGCTTCGCGCAAAAGACTGTCGAGACGCTGGCGGAGTACGCAGGTGTGCCGGTCTGGAACGGACTCACTGACGTCTTCCATCCCACGCAGATACTGGCCGACCTGATGACCATTAAAGAGGTTTTCGGCCGTCTGAAAGGGCTTAAGCTGGCATACGTGGGCGACGGGCGCAACAATGTGGCCAACTCACTGATGATAGGTTGCGCCAAGGCGGGTCTGGATTATGTGAACTGCACACCGCCGGAACTGTGCCCTGATACGGCTCTGGTGGCTGAGGCCCGGGAGATCGCGTGTCGCAACGGCGCTTCGGTCAGCGTAGTTCATGATCCCGTGGCTGGCGTAACAGGTGCCAATGTGGTTTATACTGATGTGTGGGTTTCAATGGGCGAAGAGGCACAGAAAGAGACCCGGCTCAAGCTTTTGCGGCCATATCAGGTCAACATGGAGCTGATGCGGGCCACCGGCAATGCGCAGGGCGAGCTGATCTTCCTGCATTGCCTGCCCGCTTTCCATGACCACGAGACTGTTGTGTCGTCTGAATCCGGGGCGATGGAGGTGACTGACGAGGTTTTCGAGTCGCCGCTATCCAAAGTTTTTGACGAAGCAGAGAACCGTATGCATACCATCAAGGCCTTGTATGTTTCGGCCTTGACGGAGCTATCCGCGCTGTGACCACGTGTGGACGCCGTCACAGCCTGCTGAATAAGGAGGCGCTATGACAGAGCAGATCGTCGATATTCCGTGGGGTCGGTTTCAGGCTTTGTCTGCGGTCGAGAAGGTGCCTTACCTGATGCAGGATAACGGGGCCCCCTACCATACGCTTTTCGCGCAGCAGTTCAGCGCGGAGTTGTTGGATGATCTGGCTAGGCTGGCCAACAAGATCCGGGCGATAGCCAAGACTAGGGCGGGCACGGAGTTTCTCAAGACTCAGGTTTCGCACAAGCGCGCCATGCTCTACTTCTCGCAACCTAGCTCGCGCACTTTCTTGTCTTTTATGTCGGCCTGTCAGATTTTAGGTGTGCAGACCGGCGAGGTGCGCGACACATCAATTTCCTCCGAATTCAAAGGCGAGTCGCGCGAAGATTCGGTACGCACGTTCAGCTCCTACTTCGATCTGATCGTCATGCGCACTCCGGAAAAGGGTCTGGCCGAGAACATGGCCTGGGTGTTGTCCAACTCCGAGCGCCCCATACCGATCATCAACGCCGGTTCGGGCCAGGACCAGCATCCCACCCAGGCGCTGCTGGACATCTACACCCTGTTGCGCAGTTTTGAGCGCAGCGGTGGCCTGCGCGACAAGACTGTAGTTTTTTGCGGCGACCTGCTGCGGGGGCGCACGGTGCGGTCGCTCTCCTATCTCTTAACCAATTATTCAAACATCCGCCAGATCTTTGTGGCACCGCCACAACTGCAGGTGGGCGAAGACATCGTAGCGGCGCTTAAACAGAAAAACACCGCTTTCGAAGTTACCACGGATTTCCACGCGGTGCTGCCTGAGGCTGACGCCGTTTACATGACGCGCATCCAAGACGAGTGGGACAATGATAAGGGCGACAGTGACCGGATTGACACACGCCTTTTCAAGTTCGGCATGAGGGAGCTGGAACTGCTGCCTTCGCGCGGTATCATTATGCACCCGCTGCCGCGTCGTGACGAGATCGCGACGGACATCGACAGCGACCCGCGCGCCATGTATTGGAGGCAGATGCGTAATGGCATGTGGATAAGGGCCGCGTTGATAGCGGTGACCTTCGGCTGCGATAAGCGGATACACGAGTATTTCCGCCACAATTATTAATTCGGCATAGCCTCAGAAACAATAAGTCAGGAGTCAGGCATCAGGATGCGCCTGAACCTTGAACCCCTAACCCTTGGATTGCGGGTCAGATACGCATTAGACATCGATCTCGATGATTTTGCCGATCGGCGCAGAGAGTAGTTCGGCATGGTCTTTACGGATGGCCACGCCGGTCTCCCAGCGGATCCCGAAGGTTTCGGTCGAGACGAAGGTGTCGACTTGGAAGGTCATGTTCTCGGCCAGCAGGTATTCTGAGCTGCTCTCCATCCAGGGTGACTCTACCTCGATCAAACCCGTGCCGTGGCAGGGTCCATACAGATAGTTTTCGTAATAGCCGCGTTGCTTGAAAAGTTCGATATAGCGCTTGGCCACATCCGAGGCCATAACGCCAGTCTTGAGCTGGTCGTATGTCCAACGGTGAGCCTCCAGTCCGAACTCGACAACCTCGCGTTTGCGTCCGCTGAGCTTGCCCATGCTGATCGGCATGCCGATACTTGGCGAGTAGCCGCAAATCTTGGCAGAGAGGTTCAACTGCACGATGTCGCCCTTCTGGATTTCGCGATAGGTCGAGCGCGATATGGCGTGGCAGGTGGATTTCTCGCTGAACACGTACATGGGCAAGCCCTCGTATTCGGCACCGTTCTCATAAATGGTCTTCTGGGCGATGCCCACCAGTTGCAGTTCGGTCATGCCTGGCCTGATGGCGGCGATCACCGCTTGTGTGGCCAGTTCTGTTATGCGCAGTCCTTCGCGGATGCAGGCGATCTCATTTTCGGATTTGACGCTGCGCAGGGCGACCATGATGTCGTCCGCGCGCACGATCTCGCAGCCCGGAAAGCAGGCCCGGAGACCGTCGAGTTGGATCGGGTTGCTGACCAGGTATCCGCCGACGCCGATGCGGAGTTTCGCGCCGGAAACTCCGATGGCGCGGAACACGTCGTTAAAGGTGGCGGCCTTGAACTCGGGGTAGGCCGGGTCGGCAGACTCACGGTACTCCATGA
The DNA here is from genome assembly GCA_028701555.1 of Kiritimatiellia bacterium. GTDB lineage: Bacteria > Verrucomicrobiota > Kiritimatiellia > RFP12 > UBA1067 > JAQVQN01. The sequence continues at coordinate 5,370 of JAQVQN010000031.1, forward strand.
CCGTGAAGATGTCGGGGATCTTGCTGCGGTCGGCGGCGTATTTGCCGCTTTCCGGGCCGACCATCAGGGCGGCTTTGCCGGACGGGCTGATCGCCACGCCCGCTGTTTCGAACAGCGGCCAGAAGTCGCTGAAATAGCGCACGTTAGCATAATCGGCTTCAGTAGAGTTGACTACCAACACGTCCAGGCCGTGCCTTGCCGTGAGTTCAGCCGCCTTTTTGACGCGGCTCTGGTATTCGCTGTCGGGAATGCGGATCCTGTCACTCATTTGTTTAATCCTTGCTTTTTATGGCAGAAGTTGAAAGCACAGCTACCAATGCTTCGTATAGTTGCAGTATCACAAAAAAATACTATGCACACAATAGCCATTTCTGACATAAATAGCCCTTTTTATGACATGTGCTGGTGAATCTGCAGCGCTTGAGGACATTCAGCCGTGCTTTGTATTGTCCGTGCAGACTATGGCAGGCGAAAAAAATAATTGCTGACCTTGACCTTATAGAGATAATCACGTAAAGTACGAAACTAGTAAAGGTGGTAAAAGAAGTCCCGATTTTAACGATGTTGATTTTGGGGTTTGAGCCGCTGGCGCCTTAACTAAATTAATGTCGAATGTATGCGGTAATGCCTCTGGGCGAAACGTTTGTCTTTTACGACAAAAAAAAGGAGATGAGCAGTGAACACACCGATCAATCAGCTTCTTATGCAAAAAGGTGGCGCAATCGTGACGGTCTCGCCGAATGCTTCGGTTTTCGAGGCTATTCAGTTGATGGACGATAAGAACATCGGGTCGCTCCTAGTGCTCAACGCGGCCGGCAAGATCGCCGGAATCTTTGCTGAGCGTGACTGTTTTCGCAAGGTTGTGCTGGCCGAAAAGTCGCCCAAGGAGGTGCCGGTCAAGGCGGTCATGACCAAGAAGGTAATTTATGTGTCGCCTGAAACGACGGTGGACGAGTGTATGGCGCAGATGACCAACAGTCGTATACGGCATATTCCGGTGCTGGATAACGAAGGTAAGATTCTGGGGATCATTTCCATTGGGGACCTTGTCAAGTTCGTCGCTTGCGAGCAGGACGCGATGATCAAGAATCTTGAGAAATATATTGAGGGGTCTCTTTAAGTGTCCGCGTTATAATAGCCGTCGATTTTACGGCTGAGGCCCTGCACGGGGTGCCGGTCTGGGCGGCTTCAGTTTTATGTTGCCCTTAATCGGGGTATTTAGGGAGGCTCAAATGACAGATTTATCAGCTACAGCCGCAGACTGCGGTTGTGCGTGTGCCTGTGAACCCTCGGAGGCAGAACTTGCAGCAGGCCTGGATGCGATCATCGTCGAATACCGTGAGAAGCCCGGCGGGCTGATTCCGGCATTGCAGACCGCGCAAGCGCTTTTCGGTTATCTGCCGGAGACTGTTATCCGCAAGATCGCCGACGGGTTCGGTAAACCGGTCAGCGAAGTCGCGGGTGTCGTGACCTTCTACTCTTTCTTCACGCTGCATCCGCGCGGCAAGTTCGTGGTGCGCGTGTGCCTCGGCACGGCCTGCTACGTGCGCGGCGGCAAAGAGGTGCTGGACGCTTTCAAGAAGAAGCTTGAGATCGATGTCGGCGAGACCACGCCTGACCGTATGTTTTCTTTGGAGGTGGGGCGTTGTTTCGGCGCGTGCGGCATGGCGCCGGTGGTGATGGTCAACGATGATGTGCACCAGCGCGTGAAGCCTGCTTTGGTGGGTGAGATGGTCAACCAGATTTTGTCCGGTAACGCAGCGGCGTCAGCAAAGGAGACGGCATGAGCATCACTGGGTTGAAGAGGATTGGAAGCGCACGGGAACTTACCGAGTTGCGTGAAAGGCTGTGTGCCGAGGCTCCTGCGGCTGCGGCCAAAGGCAAGCGGCAGATTTTAGTTTGTTTCGGCGGAAGCTGCCTAGCCTCCGGTGCCAAGGAGGTCCGCGACGCTTTGCAGGTGGCGCTTGATCTTGAGAAGCTAAACGATCAGGTGGCGCTGGTGGAGACCGGCTGCATGGGTCCGTGTGTGATGGGCCCGGTGGTGATGATCGGAGACGACCGCACTTTTTATCAGGGCGTCAAGCCGGAGGATGCTGCCGACATAGTCCGGCAGCATATATGTGCCGGCCAGCGTGTTGAACGGTTGCTGGTGCATGAAGCCTCAGGTAAGACACCGGCACCGTGCCGTCAGGAGATCGAGTTTTTTAAGCGGCAAACCCAGGTGGTCTTGCGCAATTGCGGATGGATCGACCCGGCCAAGATCAGCGAGACCATAGCGCGGGACGGTTATGCCGCCCTGGCCAAGGCTCTGTCCAGCATGAAGCCTGGAGAGGTGGTCAAGGAGATGGAGATATCCGGACTGCGCGGACGCGGCGGCGCCGGTTTCCCGACTTGGCTGAAATGGCATTTCACGAGCATGTCGGAGTCGCCGGATGGAGTGCGTTATGTTTTGTGCAATGCCGACGAGGGCGACCCCGGCGCGTACATGGATCGCAGTGTTTTGGAGGGTGATCCCCATAGTGTGATCGAGGGAATGGCGCTTGCGGCTTACGCGATCGGGGCGCGTCAGGGATACGTGTACGTCCGCGCGGAGTATCCGCTGGCGGTCGAGCGTCTGTCCACGGCGATTGCTCAGGCCCGCGATTGCGGACTTTTGGGCGAAAACATTCTTGGGACTTCTTTTGCCTTCGACCTTGAGATACGCATGGGGTCAGGCGCTTTCGTGTGCGGTGAAGAGACGGCTCTGATAGCCTCGATCGAGGGTAAGCGCGGCGAGCCGCGCCCGCGCCCGCCGTTCCCGGCCCACAAGGGTTTGTGGGGACGTCCGACCGTGCTCAATAATGTCGAGACCTATGCCAATGTCGCCGCCATCGTCCTTAAGGGCGGGGCGTGGTACGCTGAGATGGGCACAGCCAAGAGCAAGGGCACCAAGGTCTTCGCGCTTGCTGGGGCGGTGCGCAACACCGGTTTGGTTGAGGTGCCGATCGGTACGCCGCTGGGCGAAGTGGTTTACGATATCGGCGGCGGCATCCGCAACAACCGTAACTTTAAAGCCGCGCAGATCGGCGGGCCTTCTGGAGGCTGTATCCCGCGCCAACACCTGAATGTGCCTCTGGACTACGAGTCGCTGGCTGAACTCGGCGCGATCATGGGGTCGGGCGGCTTGATCGTCATGGACGAAGACACCTGCATGGTCGATGTGGCGCGTTTCTTCATCGAGTTCGTGCAGGAGGAATCGTGCGGCAAGTGTGTGCCGTGCCGTGTCGGAACGCGTCGCATGCTGGAGATTCTTGAGCGTATCTGCAAAGGCGAGGGCGAGGAAGGTGACATCGAGCGTCTGGAGGATCTGGGCAACTTCATCAAGCAGTCTTCGCTGTGTGGGCTGGGGCAGACCGCGCCCAATCCGGTGCTGTCGACTATCCGGCATTTCCGGGAAGAGTACGAGGAGCATATCCGTGATCGCCACTGTCGCGCCGGTGTGTGTGCCGGTCTGGTGCGCGCGCCGTGTCTGAGTGCATGTCCGGCGGGCGTGGACGTGCCTGGGTTCGTGTCGTTGGTGGGCGACAAGCGTTACGCCGAGGCGTTGCGGCTGCACCGCGAGCGCAATCCCTTCGCCTCGGTCTGCGCACGGGTGTGTTTCCACACCTGCGAGGACAAGTGCCGCCGGGCTTCGCTAGACGAGCCGGTCGCAATCCGCGGCATCAAGCGGTTCATGGTGGATCAGGAGGTGATGGTCCAGTTGCCGGAGGTCAGGGAGAACGCGGCCAACGCCAAACGCAAGGTGGCGGTGATCGGCGCCGGTCCTGCGGGTCTTGCTTGCGCCTACTTCTTGGCGCGGATGGGTTATTGCCCGGTTGTGATCGAGGCTGAGCCGCGTCCCGGCGGCATGCTTGTGCAGGCGATACCGGCATATCGGCTGCCGCGCGAGGAGCTGGCGCGCGAAGTGCGCATGATCGAGCACCTGGGCGTGACCATTGAAACCGGACGGGTTTTAGGGCGCGACTTCACTTTGTCCGGCCTGTGCACGGACGGTTACGAAGCGGTCTTTCTGGCGGTCGGCGCACCTTTAGGCGTGGGGCTCAAAGTGCCTGGCGCGAACGCGCGCGGAATTACGGAGGCTATGTCCTTCTTGCGCCAGTACAACATCCGGGGCTCAGTGCCAGTCGGCAAGCGTGTGGCGGTCATCGGGGGAGGCAACGCCGCGGTCGACGCAGCGCGCACTGCGATTAGATTAGGTGCGCAGAGCGTGACGGTGATCTACCGCCGCACACGCGAAGAGATGCCGGCCTACGCCGAGGAGATAGAAGAGGCTTTGCAGGAGGGCGTTGTGCTGCGCACACTGGTCAATCCTGAAGAGTTTATCGTTGAGGAAGGCGCGGTGACAGGCATACGTCTGCGAGCCATGAAGCTGGGAGAGTTCGACCGGTCGGGGCGCAGGCGCCCGGAGGCTGGTGACACGGAAGGCGAGATCCTCCCGGTTGACCAGGTGATTCTTGCGATCGGCCAGGCGCTTGACAAACAGGCACTGTCCGGAGACGTAGAGATTGAGTGTGACGAAAAAGGCTGGGTCAAGGCTGATCCGCGCACGGGCGCGACTCCGCTGCCGTGGCTGTTCGCTGGCGGCGACGCGGTGACCGGCCCCTCGTCCGTGGTCGAGGCCATCGCGGCGGGCGAGCGCGCGGCCGTTGCGATCGACAAGATGTTCACCGGTGCCGAGCATGACTTCTGGCGCGGTTACCGCGACAGCGGCGTGGGCTTTGACCCTTATGCCGAGCCGGTTAACTACGCCCGCGAAAAGCTGCACACCATGCCGCTGGAGAAGCGCCGGCGGAATTTCGCCGAGGTCGAGCAGTCCTGGAACGAAGCTACGGCGGTCCGCCAGGCACGGCGCTGTCTGCGTTGCGATTACGGCAAACAACCTTGCGGGTGCTAAACGCTGAAACGGAGATACTTTAATGTTGAACGTCACGATTAACAAACAGACGATACAGGTTCCGGAAGGGACCACGATCCTTCAGGCTGCCCGTAGCGTGGGGGTGACTATTCCCACGCTCTGCAATCTGGAGCACCGCGAGGCTATCGGCGCTTGCCGGGTTTGCCTTGTGGAGGTGGAAGGTGCGCGCACGCTGGTGGCTTCCTGCTCGACACCGGTGACAGAGGGCATGGTTGTGCACACCAACAGCACGCTGGCGCGCAACGCGCGGCGCCAGGTGTTAGAGTTGATGCTGTCGGAACATGATGGTAACTGCCAGACCTGCGACCGCAGCGTCGATTGCGAGCTAAGGGCGCTGGCGGACGAGATGGGTGTGACCTTCCTGCCGTATGAAGGGCTCAAGGCCAAGAAGAAGATCGACGATTCTACTCCCGCGCTGGTGCGGGACAATGCCAAATGCGTTAAGTGCCGCCGCTGCGTGACTGTGTGTGGCGAGGTGCAGGGGGTCGGCGCGCTCTTCCCGCAGGGACGCGGTTTCCAGACCGTTATCGGCCCGGCCTTCACGCGGGATCTGGACGGCGTGGCCTGTGTGCAGTGCGGACAGTGCGCGGCGATCTGCCCGGTCGGCGCGATCGTCGAGAAGAGCTGCATCCCGGAAGTCTGGAAGGCGCTCGAGAATCCCGGTCTGCATGTGATCGTGCAGACCGCGCCGGCGATCCGCGCCGCGCTGGGCGAGTGTTTCGGCTACGACCCCGGTACGCGCGTGACCGGCAAGATGGCGGCAGCGCTGCGCCGTTTGGGGTTCGACGGTGTTTTCGACACCAATTTTACGGCGGATCTGACGATCATGGAAGAGGGCACGGAATTGCTGACGCGCCTTAAGAAGGCCCTGGTTGACAAAGAGCAGGTGGCTTTGCCGATGTTCACGAGCTGTTCACCGGGGTGGGTCAACTTCGCGGAGTTTTACTTCCCGCAGTTCCTGCCCAACATCTCGACCTGCAAGTCGCCGCAGCAGATGTTTGGAGCTGTGGCCAAGACCTATTATGCCGAGAAGATCGGCAAGAAGCCGGAAGAGATGGTGGTGGTGTCGGTCATGCCCTGTACCGCCAAGAAATTCGAGGCACAGCGCCCGGAGATGAACGCCAGCGGAGTTCAGGATGTGGACTACGTGCTGACTACCCGCGAACTGGCCCGGATGATAAAAGAGGCCGGCATCGACTTCAAGTCCTTGCCTGACGAGGACATGGATGCCCCTCTAGGCCTCTCGTCCGGCGCGGCGGACATTTTTGCCAATACTGGCGGCGTGATGGAGGCGGCCTTGCGCACGGCTTACGAGATCGTGACCGGCAAAGAGCTTCCTGTTGACAACCTGCACGTCAAAGCCATCGCTGGTTTGGATGGCGTGAAAGAGGCGGCCTTGACAATCACCGGCACCAAGAAAGAGTGGTCTTT
>JAQVQN010000404.1 GCA_028701555.1 Kiritimatiellia bacterium
GGCCCCGGCGGCCTTGCCGCGAGAACCGCGAGCGATGCCAGCGATCTCGCCATGCCGGAACCATGCGCCTCAACAACAATCGAACCGAAAATCAACTATGCCATGAAGCCAAAATTAGAATTGCTGCACGTCATATTTCTGAGTTTTTGCGCCACGCGGTTCTGTCGCATCCGGTCATCTGCTGCACAAGCCGTGCCGGTTAGCATGGCCCTCGCGACTAGTCACGGCAGTACGATGACTCGCTGATTTACGCCTTGCTCTGCATATCGGCCACTGTCATACTATCAACCTATGCCGTTATTATCGAACAATCAGGTTGCCAAGACCGGCAAGCTGAGCCGCCTGACAAGAGCCCGCAACAAGATCTTCATCGGGCTGATGCTGGCCACTCCGGTCATGGCCACGTTGTGGATCTTCAATTTCTTGCTCAGGCTCACCACCTCCTGGTTCCCCAGGCACCTGCTGCCAAATGCTGTCGACGACCTGCTTGGCGGCTATTTGATTCAGTTGATAGTGCTGATATTTCTGCTGCTCATATTCTACGTCTTGGGCGAACTCGCCCACAATTTTCTCGGTAAACGGCTTTACAATCTGGCCGACCGCATCTTTTCCGGCATACCCATCATCAAGAACATCTACACGTTCGTTCGCCAGCTTTGCGAATGGGTCGCAAAAAGCCGCAACACCATGTTCAACGCGGTGGTGTTGGTCGAGTACCCCCGCAAAAACTGTTACGTAATCGGCATGGTGACCGCCAAAGCCCATCCAGCCATAGCCGGTAAAATCAAGGCCGAGGACGGTACTCCTCTTGAATGTGTCAGCATTTTTGTCGCCACTACCCCTAATCCAACGTCGGGCTTTTTCATAATTGTACCAAAACGCGACACCATCCCGTTGGACATGGACATCTCGGAAGCAATTAACCTGATCATATCGGCAGGCGCCATCCTGCCAGAAAAAACCGCCACAGGCAACGGCAACTCGATGCTTCAAATCATAGACTCGCTGATCATGAAACACAGATCCGACGAATCCGAGCCGCCCGCCGCGCAAACGCCATGATCATACACACAGAGGCAACCGCTCTGCAGATCCGGCCTTGGTCGAAAACCTCGCACATGGTCACATGGCTGACCCCCGATTACGGAAGAATTGTGACCTCTGTAAAAGGCGCCTGCCGCCCCAAGAGCGCTTTTCTGGGACAATACGACCTTTTTTACACCTGCGACCTGCTCTTCTACCGTCGGGAACGCGATGGTATCCATTCAATCCGCGAATGCTCCCCCAGCGCATTGCGCGAACCGCTTCGCCGCTGCTGGCGCTCCGCCGCCGCCGCCGCATACCTGGCCGACCTCACCGCGCGCGTGACCGTCAGTCATCAGGAGTCCGCCGCCGTCTACACCTTGCTGAACCGTATGCTAGATGCCCTGCCCCTCACCCCGCGCCAAGACCTCAAAGTGCTGATTCTGCTTTACGAGGTGCAATTGCTGTCCATGTTAGGTCTCAAGCCCAATCTCACACTTTGCCCGTACTGCCATAAACCTGACCGCCAATGGCTCCGTTTCTCACTGCCGTCAGGCCGCTTTGCCTGTCCGCACCTCAATCCCGACTCGAACGGCGACACCACGATCTCTATGCAACGTGACGTACGGGAGATCCTTCTGGACATGCTGGAAACGCTGCCGGACGGCTCCGCTGCCGACATGGTTACATCACCTGAAATCAAGAAAAATCGCGCTAACCCGCATCTTCTGCTTGGCTTATCCCGATTTCTTGGTATGTTTATTACGTTTCATCTCGAAGTGCCGTCGGCTGTCCGACGCGTCGCGTTCGAGCTGTTAGATAAAAACCCGGCGCGGAAAACCGCGCCACTGGAGACAAGTTCACCATGAAGTGCGCACCTATAATCTGCATGACAATCGCATCGTTCGTCATTATGTCCGCAGGCTGTAAAAAAGACGCCGGAAGCAAGGACAGCCCCGCAAAAGTCGCGGCCGAGACCGTTCAGGTCACGGCTGAGCCAAAAGACCCCAACGAAGTCGTTGCCTCAGTCAATGACAAAAACTATCTACGCAAAGACATGGAGAAGATCGTCAACGCGCTGATCAAAGCCCAGAACATTCCGGCCGAGCAGCAGGATGACGCTAAGAATCAGTTGGAACAGCGTGTGACGTACAGTTTCATCATGAAGACCCTGCTGATCGACGAGGCGCAGAAGCAGTCAGTCGCCGTTACCGATGAAGACCGTAAAGAGCAGATGGACAAGATCGCCAAAGCTCTCGAGCCCCAAAATAAAACCCTAGAGGATTATCTCAAAGAATCTCCGATCGGCGAAGAGGCCGCCCGCGCCGAAATCGAAGAGGGTCTGCTCATCGACAAACTGATCAAGAAAATGGTCGTCGATAAAATTGTAATCGACAAGGAAGAGATCAATAACAAAATCGAGGAAATCAAAAAGAGCAATGCCGAGCTAGCAGAGAAAAACGCCGGCCTGGAAGCCGCGAACGCGGAGAAGAAAGCCAAGATCATTGACCTCAAAAAGCAGTTGGACAACAACGCTGACTTTGCCGAACTGGCCAAGAATAATTCCGACTGCCCCAGCGGCAAGAATGGCGGAGACCTGGGAGAGTTCACCCGCGGCAATATGGTCAAGCCCTTCGAGGACGCCGCTTTCTCTCAGGAGATCGGTAAAGTCGGCGACATCGTCGAAACCCGCTTTGGCTACCACCTGATCAAGGTCACGGCCAAATCACCGGCCACCGAGGCGCAGGGCGACCAACCCGCCAAACCGGAAACCGTAACCGCCTCGCACATTCTGGTCAAGACCGAGCAGCCGCAGACCCCGCAGACAGTGCCTGCCGTCGAAGAGGTCGAGGAGCAACTCAAGCAGCAGAAGTCCCGCGAGGCAGTCA
>JAQVQN010000032.1 GCA_028701555.1 Kiritimatiellia bacterium
TAAAACTTCATTCCCGAAAATCACCACTGGTAACAACACCCGCAAACCTCCACGCAACTTAAACCCGGACACAAACTCTATCAACCGTAAATCGGCCCGAACAGTCGGCACGCGCGATCGTCAGCACCGATCGGCTCGTCAACCCCCAGAAGCCCCCACACAGGCGGACGGAAAACACTCTCCGCTGGCACATTGGACATCGCCACCGGTATGCGCAGCATCGCCGCCAACGTGGTCAGATCAGAACCTATGTGACCGAAGCTAATCGCCCCATGGTTCGCGCTCCAGTTGTTCATAACGCTGTAGACGTCACTGAACGCGCCGGAACCGGTCAGCCGCGGCACAAACCATGTGCAAGGCCATGTCGGGTCAGTCCGCGCCATCAACGCCTCGGAAACGCCTCCAGGCAACGAGGTCGACCACCCCTCGGCTATCTGCAAAACCGGCCCCTGCCCTTTGACCATGCTGATGCGCGTCATGGTCATCGGCATGCCGCCTTCTGAAAGAAAACTGGAAGAATAGCCGCCGCCACGGAAATACTCGACGTTGGCAGGATCCCAAGAGGTGGCCTTCATGCAGGCGTCGGCCTCCTTCGACGTGATCTCCCAGAACGGCTTCATGGCCGGCTTGTTGTTTTCACGCTGCTTTCCGCAGCCGTCGAGACAGGCTGCTCCGGAATTCAGCAGGTGTATGAAGCCGTTGGCATTGCGGCCGGTCATGCGCTTGCCCGTAACCCGCTTGACCGCATCCGGGCTCCAATATGTCCGCACGTCAGCGAATATCTGCGCCCGGTTGGTCAGCAAATACATCAGCAACATGCAGACACCGTTGAGTGAATCATTCTCGGTCGCCATAATGTATGGCGCGCGGATGCCATTCCAATCGAAGGAACTATTCAGCATCGCCTCCATGAAATCCCCGTTGGGCTTATAGTCAGTCCACTGACGCTGCCCTTGGAATCCTGCCGCTATCGCGTTGCGCCCCAAAGCCTCCTCGCCGTACCCCATCTCGGCCAACGCCGGGCTGCCCACCATCAGGTCACGCCCCACCATCGCCATCTTCACTACATACTCCCAGTCCGCGTCTTTAGCGGCTCGGGACTTCTGTAGCGCTTTGCGGTTGAGGTCCTTGCCCTCCCGGCAATGTTTCTTGACCCAGGCCAAAGCCCTAGTGTATTCCTCATTATCGAATATGCCTTCAGTTATGCGGCGATCAAACTCGCACATGTCGACGTTCTCGGTACGCATACCGAGATACTCCTGAAAGAAGTCGTAGTCCACAAACGAACCCGCGATTCCCATGGATGAGCTTCCCAGCGACAGGTACGACTTGCCGCGCATCATGGCCACCGCCAGCCCGGACTTGGCAAAACGCAGAATCTTTTCGCGGACGTCCGCCGGCACCGCAGTGTCGGCGCGATCCTGCACCTCGCGTCCGTAAATGCCGTAGGCCGGCAACCCCTTTTGCGCATAACCTGCCAGCATCGAGGCCAGATACACCGCGCCAGGACGTTCCGTGCCGTTGAAACCCCAAACCGCCTTCGGCAAATACGGGTTGTCGTCCATGGTCTCTGTGCCGTAGCACCAGCAGGGGGTGACGGTCAATGACACTCCCACGTTCTCGCGCTCGAACTTGGCTGCGCAAGCCGCAGCCTCGGCACAACCGCCGATCGTGGTATCCGCTATCACACACTGCACCGGAGTGCCGTCCGGATATCGCAGACTCGAGGAGATCAGACTGGCCGCGCTCTTGGCCATATTCATGGTCTGCACTTCCAGTGACTCACGAACGCCGCGACACCGCCCGTCAATCGTCGGACGAATGCCCACCTTCGGAAACCCGCTATTGCACCATACCGTCTTGCCCATTAGAACCCTCCTCTGTACGCTAAACTTGCGTTAAAATAATCATTATACGCCCGCGCCGACCTTTTGAAAGCCCAAACATTCAACGCACGGCAGCCGCATACCCGTAGCAACCGCGCAGCGCTTCCTTGAAAGCCGCGGCACAGCGATTCTCACGGCGCAGAGTCGCTTTGCCCTCACGCGCCAGCCCGGCCCCCGCTGCAGGATGCCGACACAGCCTGATGACACCCTCAGCCAATGAATCTGGCGCCGGTCGCGTGATAAGCGCGTTGCGCGGCGAAAGTATAGCCCGGTTCGCGGGTGTGTCTACAGCCACAATCGGAGATCCGGAGTGGAGATAATCCAAAACTTTGACCGGCACGGCGCAGCCCCCGCGGCGCGAAGACACCAGCACATCGGATACCGCCAGCAAAGCCGCCAGATCATCCGTGTGCATGCGCCCCGGGAACATTACCGCATTTTCAATGCCCGCCGCCGCCAACTTGCCGTGCATGCCCTTGATCTCAGCCTCGCTGCCGCCGACCACCACAAACTTGGCCTTGGGAACCGCCGCCAGAATCTGCGGCATGGCGTTGAAAAATATATCCAGTCCCTGGAACCTGCTGTACGAGCCCACGCACGTTATGATTTTCTGCTCCGGGCTGCCCCTGAAACGTATCTGCGCCAGATTCCTGGCCGGTGCCGCGACCTCTTCCGCGACTGCGGGAATGTCGGGTATCACACAGGCGCGGCTGTGCAGGTTCATTCCGGAAAGATAAGATATGACACACATGTCATTGCCGATCACGGCATTAGCCCTAGCCAGCGCGCGACTTTCTGAAAAACGCGCGGCGCCCAGCCGGATTCCGCGTCCAAACCGACTCTCTTGCGGCACATTATCACTGTGCAGCTCAAAGACAAACGGCGTTTGAGACCACTTGCCAGCCCAGTACGCCACGATACCGCACGCACCCATACCGTGAATCAGCTCGTAGCGGTTACGGTCCGCCAGCACACAAGCCCGGAGAAACATCAAAAACCGCGAAAGCCCACCGCAATGTCCTGCCCCGGAGACTCGCTTCCGCGCCAATATCCGCGGTGCCTGAAAAACCCTCACCCCCTCCATCGCCGGCAGTTCACCCGCGTCAAAAGTCAACAAGTCAACCTCATAACCGAGTGAGACAATAGCTTCAAGGTTATGACGGATACGGTGGCATGGCCCTTCCCAAGGACGGTAAGGGCCAGAGCTGATTAAGAGTATGCGGGGCATAGAACTACAGTCGGACAAGAATCGTTCGTCACCACTGGTCAGACAGTTCGATGCGTATTGTGCGGCTTTTCATGGCGTCTACCTGCGCCTTGGTCGGCTGCAAGGCAGCCTCGTTAGCACCCCAGACAGTCCCCGGCTCGGAGGTTTCCGGAACCTCGATCATCGCGCCGCAGGCTGGACACTCGGCCTCCCGTTTAGCCATCCAGACAGGGGCTTCAATCTCTTGATGACAGGCTTTGCACACAAAAGACAAAAAAGTTGTCGCATCAACTTGAGCACACATGGGACCTCCGCGCCTTGAAAACTGCATACTATAGTTATCCCACGTCTGGAATGCCAGCGGTTTCTTACCTCAATACGCCATCAACCGGCGCACAGCCGTGGCGATGTCTTTGACCCTTTGCTCGCCGGCTTCGCGCTCAACCGCCACCACGCCCTCAAAGCCGCACTCGGCCAGCGTGTTGAGGAACGCGAAGGCATTGACCTGGCCCTCGCCCCAAACCACCTCGCTGCCCCATGTGCCGGGAACCTCGGTCCTGACAGCGTCCTTGATGTGTATCTGGCGCACCCAGGGAGCCAAACGACGAAATGCTGACATGGGCTCGTCCTTGTTGTAGAGAAGCAAGTTGGCCGGATCGAAGTTCAGCAACACGTTGGGATGATTCAGCGTCTCGACAAACCTCTGCAGGTCCTCGGCGGTCTCCTGCCCGGTCTCCATCAAGACTGACACGCCCGCCTCGCCAGCGCTGTCGCCCAGATACCTGACGCGGTCATAAAACTTCTTGGCATAAGCCTTGTCCGAATGGTCAAGAAAACCGACGTGCATCATGATGTACTTAGACCCCAGCTCGGCCGTGATCTTGGCCGCCCGGGCAAAAGCTTCGCCGCTGGCTGGCCAATGCGCATCCGGGGCGATGCCGCCCGTCACCCTGATGGCGTCCAGCGTGGAATAATCCTCGTAATCGTAATTCATCATGCCGGAGTAGATCGTCCAGCCCTGACGCTTGACCGCCTCCAGATACTTGTCGCCGTCCGGCCCCAACGCTGGCGCTATCGCCAGATTTATGTGCTCCACGCCCAAGGCCGTCATGACTGAACCGATCTCTTCGACATCTTTTCTGAAAGACCAACTGCATACCCCGATCGGCCATTTGCCGCACATTTGCATAACTCTATCCTCCCTTTATTGCGGAGCAGCCGCATACAACAGCCGCCCGCAAGAATTAACCTAGTTTAACGAATTGCAACCTTCTTGCCGCTCTTGGCCGAACGGCGCTCGGCATCGACTATCTTTACCGAGTCACGCGACTGCTCCGGCGTAATGACCTTCTCGACCTTCTTGCCGTTAAGCACGTCCAAGAACCACCGGATCTCATACTCATAACCCTCGCCGGCCGGCAGCTTGGGCTCGAAAGCCTCGCCTTTGGAAGGATACACGCACAAAGGTTTATCACGCTTGCCGTCAAGAATCACGACCGCCTTCTCGAAAGTCACAATGTAGCTGGCCTCGAACCCCAGCGTGGATGTCATTACCCAGCTCCCCTCGGCCGTCACAGCCGCACCGCCGACATCATAAAGAGTTGAGATGTACTGCATCTCGCCATGCTTGCCGAACGCTGCCGAGCTAGTGACCGCTTTCGGCATACCGAAAAGGTAGTTGACCATGTCCGTGTCATGTATGTGCAGGTCCAGCGCCACCCCGCCGCTCTTGGCCTCATCGGCAAACCAGTTTGTGCCCTTCTGCCATCCCGGAGGTGCGCTGAAACGACGGAAAGACGCCGCCACCACTTTTCCGTATTTCTTGCTCTCCACCAGTTTCTTCAGATACATGTACGACGGCCAGAACCGCAGGCAGTGGGCCACCATCAGCTTTGCGCCCTTGCGCGCCTTCTTGGCAGCTGCGATCATCTTGTCGCACTCGACCGCGTTAAGCGCCATGGGCTTCTCGCAAAGCACACTCACGCCAGCCTGCAGTGCCTTGGCTGTCAACGGCACATGCAACGGAGTCGGCAGGGTTAGCGAGATCACGTCCGGCTTGGCCTCGCGCAGCATCTGGTCGAAATCGTCATAAAGCGCAGCGTCTCCGAAATCCGTCGCCACATCCGCCCCCGCGATATTGCCGCCGGTGATCGGTGCCGTAAACTGCGCCTTGTCACGGTCGCAAATGGCCACCACTTTGGCGCCTTTCATCTTTTTCCAGTTGCCGTAGTGCATGCGCCCCATAAATCCGAACCCGACAATCGCAACCCGTTTTTCCGCCTTCTTTTTGCTCGCCATCTCAACTCTCCTTTATCAAAACCTTAAGCCAAACTATCAACAGATTTTGGCATGTGACCGCAGACCTGTCAACCCCGAGGACACTGGGGTGCGATTCAAATCAGTTGAATCGCACCCCGCTGTCTCAGTGCATCTCAACCGCCACTTCGCCAATTCCCTTGCGCAGATAATTGAACCTGACATTGGGATGATCCGCCAGCAGCGACATCGGCACGCTGCTATCCGGAATGCGCTTGGATATCATCAGCGCCGACAGCCGGATGCCGAAGGGATTGTCATGATGACCGGGATGCCAGATTGAAACCGTCTCTGATTTCCAAGTCTCGACCGGCCCGACTGTCAAGGCGCACGTAGGCACCATCGACACATTGCCGCCGCCAGAGGTGCGCGCGTTCTGTATGATCGTCACAGGGTGCAGGTCAACCAGCCGCGTGGACAGCTTGCGATACTCTTCCGGCGGCGGAGGCGCGTCCTTGTAGGCACCCGTGCGTTTCGGCGGATCATTGAAAGCCCAATGCTTGATCTCGCCCTGTCCGCCCTGCATCAGCAGGCACTTTACCTGATCGTAGGTGTCGGAATATCCAGCCAAATCATTGCCCGGGAAATGCAGGTTCTGCTCCGGCATCTTGAGCTCATCCCGAATGCGGTCGAAACACTGCTCCTTGTCACATTTCGCGAAGGACAATGGATGATCCGGCGACACGGCAACACCGTTCTCCACCCACTCGTCCATGCCCCAGAAATGCGCGTTCTTAAGATTTAACCCAATCGCGTTCACGATCCGCGCCACCAGCGGCAACTGCTCGGTCGGGCCGATCGGACCGCACACCCCCACCGGATTGTCCGGCGTCGCCTGCCGCCACGCCGCGATATACTCCAGCGCTTCGGCCGCATAGAACTCCTCGACCGTTTCGTAAATGCTCACCTTAAACCCCGGACGCGACAACTGTTCCAAATCCTTGGCGGTCAATTTCGCCGCGTCGTTAAGAATCTCCGCATCAAGCGTCGTGTAATCCCACCATTCCGGTGCCAGCTTACTGATAGCCCTCGCCATATCGCACTCTCTCTTTCTTTTAGGTTAAAACTCAAAACTAATGCCCACTCTTCCCTACCCGCTCTTCCCTATTTACCCTTGACGACCATTTTCAAAACATCCGCCAGAATTGTCTGGAGCGGCGCAAAATCCGGCTCGCAATATCCCAGGTGATTGTGCCGACGCCAGCCTTCGGCATACGCGCACCCGCCAAACCGCGTGCCCACCAAACGCGATATGTCAACCATGTCATCAAGATAAGAGTCCATGCCCTGCGTCGCGTCCAGCCACTCTTTCTGGCTAACATGCTGCGCCAGCATCTCGCGCTTCTGATTCATCACTTCACTTATGTCGACCACAAATTCCGGTTCCACCGGATCACGCTGCATGTCCATCAGCGCGTGCGGCAGGGAGTGATAAACCGCCACCGGCTTGTTATAAGCCGGCTCCGGCGGGTCGGTGACATAGCTGGGCAGACAACGGTTGAAGGTCGCCGAGCTGGCCAGCCGCGAAGCATACTCGTGATCCTCCATGTAGTCATAACGCGAGAGCGTCAGCACGATATCCGGCTTGACCCGCCGCACCACCGCTGTGGCCTTGGCCAGCGAAGGCGCGTCGTAATAAATGCCAGTATCGTCAAAAAGCGACGGGTGCCAGACCGCGCCTGCCACACGCGCCGCAGCCTGCGCCTCCAAAGCGCGCACGCGCGCAGCTTCGTCTTTGGAGTAAACCTGCGAACCGTAACAACCGTTAGCCAGATTGCAAATGTGTATTTCCGCTCCCGCGCGCTTCAAAAGCAGCAGGGTCCCGGACATCATGAACTCAATATCGTCTGGATGCGCTCCCATCGCCAGGGCCACCATTTTCTCGCCCATCTTCTCGCCTCTTTCGTTGTTGTAGTTTCTTATCCTGACCCCCTGACTGCTTGAGCAGCCATAAAGATCATCGTGTCACAATCACCTGCGTGGGATCCACCCAGATCTCCGCCTTTTCGCCGGCGCGGTCACGCCCGGCCACCGGGTTCAGTTCAAAAGCCTTGAAGCACATCGAACTCTCACCCCCCGTCAGCGTGATCATGTGCTGAGCCACCTCCCCCAAATAAACACTCTCTTGAAACAGACCCCTCAGTACATTGCCTTCACCTGCGGGCGGTCTCCCGAAACTCACCGCCTCCGGACGCACGCACAGCACCACCTTGTCGCCAGCCACAACCCCTAAAGGAACACGCGCTGCCGCTATCACACCGTAGGGCGTTCCGATCCGCGCCCCCGACCTGCCTGCACCATCCATCCGGCCCTCGATGAAATTGCCTTCGCCAATGAAACCCGCCACAAACCGGTTCGCAGGCGCACGGTAAACCTCTTCCGGCGCACCAACCTGCTCAATCACGCCGTCTCGCATCACGGCCAGCCGGTCGGCTATCGACAACGCTTCTTTCTGGTCATGTGTCACATAAACCGCAGTCAACCCTTCCTGCTTGCAGATGCGTCTGATCTCGCCGCGCATCTCCATGCGCAGTTTGGCGTCAAGATTGGAGAGCGGCTCGTCCAGCAGCAGGCACTGCGGCCCGACCACCAGCGCGCGCGCCAACGCCACCCGCTGCTGCTGGCCGCCTGAAAGCTGGTTTGGCCGCTTCTTGGCGCTGTCGGACAGATGCACCCTTTCCAGCGCCTCACGCACCCGGCGACGCATCTCCGTGCGCGGCACCTTGCGCATCTCCAGGCCGAACGCCACATTCTCGGCCAGAGTCATATGCGGCCACAAGGCATAGCTCTGGAACATCATGCCCGTGTCACGCTTGTAAGGCTGCAAGTCGGTAACATCCCGCCCGCCTATCAGTACGCGCCCGGAATCAGGCGTGTGGAACCCGGCGATGCATCGCAACAACGTGGTCTTGCCGCAGCCGCTAGGCCCCAGCAAAAAAAACATCTCTCCGGCCCCTATCTCTAAGCTGACCTCTTTCAAGGCCAAAAAAGAACCAAAAGCCTTCACCAACTTGTCAATGACAACCGGTACCGCCATTGCCTATTTTCCCAATTACACTTACCCCAACTGTCTCAAAGTCTAGCCGCTGCCCTTGCGGTTTGCAAGGCGGTAAAAGACACGCCAAAGGAAAAGCCCCTGGGGCATTGCCGACGGGACACGCGCTTTGCGCGGGGCAGCGGACGCTAGCAAGTCCGCCACGGCCTCCGGCCGCTCAGCCCCTTCACCCACACGCAGCAAGAACCCCACCATGCTGCGCACCTGCTTATATAGAAAACCCTCACCGCTCACGCGGAAAACTATCTCCGGCCCCTTCTTGCTGATCGTGCAGCCGTATACCTCGCGCACAGTACTCGCAACCTCGCGCTGCGGGTTCGCCGTAAAAGAAGCGAAATCGTGCCTGCCCACAAAAAAAGCCGCGGCCTTGCGCATGGCCGCCATATCCAGCGGACGGTAAACGTGCGTGGAGTACAGCCGCTTGTCCGGCAGCACCGTCGCCGCATTCCAAACAAAATATCGGTACTCCTTGCGGCAGGCCGAACGCCGCGCGTGGAAATCAGACCGCACCGTCACCAGCCGCAGTACACGTATATCCGGCGGCAGACGCGCGTTCAAAGCCCGCCCCAAGGCCTCTAGGGACAGCCGCGTGGACAGATCCACATGCGCCACCTGCCCCCTTGCGTGCACCCCGCGATCAGTCCTACCGCTGCCGTGGACTTTGACCTTTTGCCCGCAGATCTTCAGCAGCGCCTTCTCGATCTCTTGCTGCACACTGGCATCGTGCGGCTGCACCTGCCACCCTGCGTAGGCCGTGCCGTCATACGCCACGATTAACTTGAAGCGCCGCGCCTTGATCTGACTGCCGTCTGACATGGCCTAAACGTACTTCTCCCCGTCCGGCCGCTCGGCAATGCGCCTGATCAGCTTCTTGACCTCTTCGGCCCGCTCTTTGGGGCAGATCAGAGTGGCGTTGTCGGAGTGGATCACGACCATGCCGCGCACACCGATCAGAGCGGTCAGCCGATTCTCGGAGACTACAATGTTGTTCTGCGACTCACGCTGCTCGCAACAACCGATAATCACGTTGCCGTCCAGATCCGCCGAAAAATGGCCGGCCACCGAAGGCCACGAGCCGACATCATCCCAGCCGAACTGTCCACGCGCCATCACGATGTTATCGGCATGCTCCATCACCGCATAATCGATGGAAATCGCGCGCAGTGAAGGATAAATGCGGCTCAGAACCGCCTGCGTCTCTTCTCCTGACGTCGCCGCAGTCACCTCCTCGCAAAGCCGGCCCAAATCCGGCGCGTGCTCGTTCAAGGCCTTGAGCATCACGCCTGTGCGCCAGATGAACATGCCGGAGTTCCAGTAGTAGCGCTCACTTTCCAGATAGCGCGCGGCGGTATACTCGTCCGGCTTCTCAACAAACCGCTTGGCCTTGTTGAAGAGCGTCACGGTGCGCGTTTCCAGCGCCGCGCCCGTCTCGATGTAGCCGAACCCGGTAGCCGCGTGGGTCGGCGGTATGCCGATGGTCACGATCGCGTCCTGCCGCGCCGCCACTTTGATCGCATCCGTCAAAGTCAGCCGAAAGGTCTCCACATCGCTCATCAATTGGTCGGCAGTCAGAATGCACACAACCCCTTCTGTGTCGCGCTGCCTCACAATCCCGCACGCCACGGCTATGGCCGGCGCCGTGTCACGCTTGCATGGCTCGCCGATGATGTTCACCCGCGGCACGTTCCAAGCCGCTGCCGCCGTGTCCTCGACTAACCGCTCGGCAGTTATGATGAATATCCGCTCGGGCGGCACCAGACCCTGCAAACGCTCAACCGCCAATGACAGCAACGGCCTACCGCCAAAAAGCGAAATGAATTGCTTGGGGCGGCCTTTGGTGCTCAAAGGCCAGAAACGCTCCCCGCTTCCGCCGGCCAGTATCACAACATACGCATGCTTCATCCTGAAATCCTTTCCGTATGAAAAAACCGCATCTCTCTAATGCCGGAATAATACCATAATCATGTCCGGATTCAAAAACTAGTTAGAGTCTGCCCGGCAATTCCGTTTATGCTTCAGCGGCAACATGCTATATTATGTGCCGATTACCGGCCTTGACAGGTCTGAACTTCATGACATTTAACGACATTACCGCCAAAGCGCTGATTATCTTTACCCTGACCTACGGCGGCATCGCCCTTGGGCGGTTCCCACGGCTGGTCATCGACCGTACCGGCATCGCGCTCGTGGGCGCGATCGCCATGGTCTTGTACGGAGTTATGGCAATGGAAGACGCTTTCGCGTCTATCCATGTCGGCACACTGTTACTGCTCTACGGCTTGATGATCATATCCGTGCAACTGCGCCTGGGCGGCTTTTACACCTGGACAGCGCTGCGGATCGCCAGAGCCCCCGCCTCGCCCGCGCTCTTCCTGGCCCTGCTGATGGGCTGCTCGGCGGTGCTCGCCTCGGTGCTGGCCAATGACATCGTCTGCCTGGCCTTCACTCCGGTACTGGCAATAGCCCTGCCCCGCCGCGGATACCACCCAGTACCGTTTCTGGTTGGCTTGGCAATGGCCACCAACCTCGGGTCGGCCGCGACACTCATCGGCAATCCGCAGAGCATGCTTATCGCCCAGACAGCCGGACTCTCCTTTGGCGCGTTCTTGCTCTGGTGCGCCCCGCCCTCCCTGCTGTCACTCGCCATTACGTATCTCATGCTTATGCGGCTGTATCGCGGCCGCTTTCTCATGGATAACCCAAGCCCGGATACGGTCTACGACGCCTCCTGGCCGACTCCCGACACGTGGCAAAGCGCGAAAGGGCTGATCGCCGTATTTGCGGTTCTGATTCTGTTCTTCACCCCTTGCCCCCGCGAATTGGCGGTTATGACCGTGGCCGGCTTATTGCTCATCAGCAGACGGATGCATACCCGCAGGGTCTTGGAGCTGGTAGACTGGCACTTGATCACTATGTTTTGCGGATTGTTCGTGGTTGTGGAGGGTCTCAACCGCTCAGGCGTTCCCGAATTACTGCTGAAGGAACTGCTGGCCCACAAGCTCTCGCCGGAAAACCCCTATTTCCTAGCTGTCACGGCAGGAGTCATCAGCAATGTCGTCAGCAATGTGCCTGCCACCACACTCCTGCTGCCGCATCTCCCAGCCGATAACGCCACACTGCACTACACGCTGTCACTAGCAACCACCTACGCCGGCAACCTCCTGACCATAGGCAGCATGGCGAACCTGATAGTGATCGAGCAGGCCCGCCTGCGGGGTGTCACGATCCGGT
>JAQVQN010000405.1 GCA_028701555.1 Kiritimatiellia bacterium
CCGCGCGGCGATGACGCCCCTCGCCAAGCTTACGCCCGCCGCGCACAACCACCGCGCCGACCGGCGGATTGGGCCGCGTGTGCCCCTCGCTCAGCCGCGCCAGCGCGATCGCTCTCCGCATCCATTTTCTGTCTTGCACGTGTTGAGTCATCGCGCTTACCTAAATGCCTTTTCTCTATCGACACCCTAACCCTAAACCTCTCAATCTGAACTAATGGCTCTCCGCAACGCGCAACCCTTCCTGCTTGACCTTGGGATAGCTGTCGATGGCATCAGCCACAAGCCCCGCCCGACGTGCCGCTTGCACAAAAAACCGCTGCATTTCGACAAGGCCACTCCCTTCCCGTGGCTGGGCATGCCGCAGGCCGAATTCAAACAGAGCATCTACGGCATGCGGATCATACACATAGGCGCGAAGTTCCTCGCAGCGCACCCGCTCCAATTCAGGAGCAGCCGCCTTCCACTGTCTGACAAGCCGACGATTGATCTCCTGTTGCTCCGTACTCATGATCGAACCTCCAAAATCCGTTTTGCAGTGCTTAGCATAGCAGGTTCTTCCTTGAGTTCCGAGAGTTCCTTGAGATGGCGCAGCACATAGCCGGTGTCAAGTTTTCCCCGCTGCCGAACGGCGATGGACTCGGCATCCATAACGTCTTTCGGGCGGGAGGCGAACAGCTTCATAACAAACAGGTCTTCAGCCGTACACACCGGCAAAGCGCAGTCTTCCTCAAATTCAAACGTAACGGCACGCTCAAGCATCTCCAATTCAAAAGGCAGGGCCGAAAATGAAACGTCTATTGGGATACCCGAAACTGTCCGCAGCAACAGCACACGGTTTCGGAGCGCAAACTCCAATGTGTTCGTGAGGCGTCCGGCAAAACGTTCAAGCAAGGTCCGCGCAAACCGTTCTTCACTCCCGTATCCGGTTAGAAGAGAAATGTCCGCGTCTTGGGTAAACCGCACTTCGCCCCAACAGACGACCGCAAGGCCGCCGATCAGGCAGAAACGCCACTCGCGTTCCGTCATGAAGTCAGCCACTTCTTTAGCCGCTTTAAACAGTTCGTTCATATCGCCAAAGAAAAAGACATCACTTGCGGTTAAGGTCTTTGTTGAGGCGGTCGAGCACGCCGTTGACAAACCGGCCTGCATCTGAGTTGCTGAAATACTTGGCCAGATCGATCGCCTCGTTCAAAACCACAGCGGGCGGCACGTCGCTGCAATATATCATCTCGTAAAAAGCCAAACGCAACACATTGCGCTCGACTGATCCCATGCGATGCAAAGGCCAGTTCTGCGTGTAGGAGGCCAGTTTACCGTCTATCTCCTCCAGATGCCCCACCACGCCCCTCACCAACTTCTCGCTGAATTCTCGTATCTTGGGCGAGGCCACCCGATCCTCGACTGACTTGTCCGCCTTGGGCTTAATCTCGATTGACTTATCAGCGGCATCTTCCACTTTGCAGGTCCACTGCTGCCGCCAAAACTTCGGTATGGCCATATCGAGATCCATCCCTGGATTCATGTCAGTTTGAAACAGCATCTGCAAAGCCCATTCGCGTCCTTGCCTGCGTGTCGCCATGGAAACTCCTTAGCTCTTTTCTAGAAAACATGTCCGGATCACTGCCGGAACCTATTTATCACCCTCTTCATTGCGACCACTTGCGTGGCCGCAATACCTCTTGCCGCCTGCCTGTATCCAACGCCAACGATAACGCTACAGTGCCTTGAGCACATTCACGGTCTCAATGGCAGATGTCACCGCATCCCAGCCTTTGTTGCCGTGCTTGGTGCCAGCGCGCTCGATCGCCTGCTCCAGATTCTGCGCGCAGACCACGCCGTTCAAAACCGGCACGCCGGTGTCCAGCGCGATCTTTGCGAGCGCGCGGGCGACTGTGCCGTTGATCAGCTCAGCATGCGGCGTGGCACCTTGGATCACCGCGCCTAAAGCCACAACCGCATCGACCTTGCCAGAAACCGCCAGCCGCTGTGCCACAGCCGGCAGCTCGTTCGCACCCGGCACCCGCACAAGGGTAAGATCTTTTTCGTCCCCGCCATGCCGCACAAAACAGTCCACTGCGCCTTTCACCAACTGTTCAGTGAAAAAGCTGTTGAAGCGGCTGACCGCCACAGCCATCCGCATACCCGTCGCATCCATCTTTCCTACGATCTCTTTCATATCACTACCTCCTAAAACAAATGGCCCATTTTTGACTTTTTCGTCTCCAGATAACGCCGGTTGTGGTCGCCGGGCTCGAAGACCACCGGCACCCGCTCGGCGATCTCCAACCCGTATCCCTGCAAGCCGATCAGCTTCTTGGGATTGTTTGTCATCAGCCTGATGCGCTTCAATCCGATATCCGCCAGTATCTGAGCTCCGACCCCGTAATCCCGCAAGTCAGGAGCAAACCCGAGTTTGACGTTGGCCTCAACAGTATCGAGCCCCCCCTCCTGCAGCTTGTAGGCGTGCAGCTTATTCGCCAAACCTATTCCGCGCCCCTCCTGCCGCATGTAGAGGATCACCCCGCGCCCCTCTTGCTCCACCATGCTCATCGCGGCATGCAACTGATTGCCGCAGTCGCACCGGCAAGACCCGAAAACGTCACCGGTTAAACATTCGCTGTGCACACGCACCAAAGGCGCGGAATCACCAGCAACATCCCCCTTTATCAAAGCCAAGTGATCCATGCCATCTGGCGCGGATGTGTACAGGCGCAGCTTAAAATGGCCGTATGCGGTCGGCAGATCCACCTCCACCACCATCTCAATCAAACGCTCACGCTTGCGGCGGTACTGTATCAGATCCGCGATCGAAAGCATCTTGAGCAAGATCGTGTGGCACACTCTGTCACACACATGCTACAGGGAGCCGTCCCGGGCCTGA
>JAQVQN010000406.1 GCA_028701555.1 Kiritimatiellia bacterium
ATCGTGGCGGGTTGGCTTTGGAGACACAGCATTCACCTGATTCGCCTAACCAGCCTGATTTCCCGTCCACCATATTGCGTCCGGGATCGGTTTATAAAACCGTCACCGAGTATCGTTTCAGCGTTAAGTAATTTATCAATTAGGAGAACTCATGGGCATCGTTGACTTGGTGGTTTTTTTAGTATTTATCGGTACGGTGGTTGGAGTAGGCCTTTGGAAAAGCAAGAGCGCACACAGCGAAGAGGGTGGTGCGGCTGATTATTTTCTTGCGGGACGCGGATTGAAATGGTGGCTGATCGGCATATCCTTGATCGCGGCCAACATTTCGGCCGAACAGTTCGTAGGCATGTCTGGTCAGGCGGCTTCTTATTTAGGCTTGGCGATAGCCAGCTACGAATGGATGGCAGCGGTCACACTAGTCCTGGTCGCCTTCGCTTTTTTGCCTTATTTTTTGAAGACCGGCATCTTTACCATACCCGGCTTTCTTGAGCACCGTTATAACCATCTGGCGCGATCGATCATGGCTGTCTTCATGATGTTCATTCTGGTGGGGGTGTCTCTCTGCGGCGTGATTTACGCAGGGGCCCTTCCCATGCGTGACCTCTTGATGGAGGCTGGCATCAATGTGTCGCTCACTATATGCTGCTGGATCATGGGTGTGCTGGCGGCCGGGTATGTGGCATCGGGAGGGCTTAAAGCCTGCGCTTGGGCTGACCTCATTCAAGGAACGGCCCTGATCGTCGGCGGAGTTCTCATCACGGTTTTAGCCTTTCAGGCGCTGGGTGTTGCCGACATTTCGACGTTAACGGCAGGAGTAGGGGCAACCGCTGCTGCGGCCAAGGACTCGGCTGTTGCGGTAACCGACAGCATGGGCGGGATGCAGAGGTTCATAACACTCAACTCTGACAAACTCCATATGTTTCTGCCCAAAGCAGACCCCATAATACCGTGGACCGCACTCTGCCTCGGCCTCTGGATACCGAACATTTATTACTGGGGCCTAAACCAATACATCACGCAGCGGACTTTGGGGTCATCGTCGCTGGCGGAAGGTCAGAAGGGCATCGTTTTCGCGGCAGCCCTGAAGCTGATTATACCGTTCATCATCGTATTCCCCGGCTTGATCGCCTTCAATCTATATCGGCCTGAAATGGTTCAGAAGGCCGAGTTGGATTTTCTAAACACTTTTGAAAAGTCGGCTGCCGCAGTTGAAACGTCTGGAAACTATCTGACTTTTACGGCTTTAGACTCGTGGAAAGCGGCAAACCCGCTGAAGGCTGCTGAAATTGATGCTTACAACAAGCTGGTCACTGAAAAAGCCTCTGCAAGCGGTTCCAAGACTGCGGTCAAGGTGCAATCTGAATATAAATCTGACTCCGCCCTAGGCTTGCTGATAGCCCGGCTTTGCATGGGACGTAAAGGTTTGTTTGGGTTTATCGTCGCGGCTCTGCTTGGGGCAATTGTTTCGTCGCTGGCTGCAGTGTTGAATGCCGCGTCCACAATATTTTCGATAGACATCTACAATTCCTATATCAACAAAGCTGCTTCGCAAAAACAGCTTGTTGGCGTTGGACGCGTTTGTGTTGGAGTATTTGTGGTGGTCGGTTGCGTAGTGGCACCGTTGCTGGATGATCCTAAATTCGGCGGCATCTTTACCTACATTCAGGAGTTTCAGGGCTATGTGTCACCGGGTGTGCTGGCTGTGTTCGTTTTCGGTCTTCTGAACCGCACGGCTGCAGGTGTGACCGGTGTGATCGGTCTGCTGTTGAACCCGGTGCTGTATTTCCTGCTGAAGACCTTTTGCCCTCAAATCGATTTTCTGAATCGCATGGCGATATGTCTGGTAATTGTGTTGGCGGTCATGTTTGTGGTGGGATTGTTCTCACGTTTGCCGCAACCTGTTGTGTTCAAGTCCAACACGCACCTTGATATGCAGCCTTCCCGAGGCGCGAAGATTTGCGGTATAGCGGTGGTGATAGTCACGGCGATACTGTATATTATTTTCCGCTAATGCTTGCGTCGTGGTTTTGGCGCTGCCCGCATGGTGGACGTTGCTATCTTAGCTCAGATAGAGCGTCCCTGAAGCGCACGGCTAGCAGTTGCTCCATGGTGTAGAACCCCCGTTCGCACTCCATAAGCCAGGTGGCGCCAGCCAAGGCTCCACGTCCGAACGCACCGCGGTTGATGCTCTCGTGAGTCAACCTCAATGTCTGGTTCGGCAGCCCGAAAAGAACCTCGTGCTTACCTACGATACCGCCGACCCTGATCGACTTGACGCATTCCTCCGGCTTGACCTTAAGCTTTTTAGCGATGCGCAGCGCGGTACCCGAGATGTCCGGCTTCTGACTGAAATGCTCTTCCATGATCGCGACATCCGCCTGGGGTATGACACTGCGTACCACTAGGCTGGTCAACAACAGAAGATTTACGCCTATTGAAATGTTAGGGGAGTAAAGGATCGCAGTTTTTCGCGCCATTTTCTTTAACTCAGCGAGATCGTCGCGCGAATAATTTGAGATAGCAGAAAGAAAACGGATGCCTAAATCTGCTGCATGTTTGTAAAGGTTAACTGTTTCCGAGGCTGAGAAATCGATTATCACGTCCACCGGATATCGGACGAAAAAAGCTTGGTCAATGTCTTCTACCCAGTGGATCATGCCTTCATCGAATTCATACCCCTGCAGGCGGCTGGCGTACTCTCCGGCGTGTCGGTTGCTTTTGCGCACAACCCACACGAGCTCAGAATCCGGAGCGTTGATCATTTCCTGAGTAACCATTGCTCCTGTGCGCCCGAAACCGAACAAACCCACACGTAGTTTTTTTGACTTTCGCATTGGTCAGTTTTTACTCTTTTCTCAGCGCTTC
>JAQVQN010000407.1 GCA_028701555.1 Kiritimatiellia bacterium
GGTCATCCTTTTCTATTATGGTTTTATCTAAACTTGCAAAATATTCTACAATATTTCTAAGCTCTCTGATATTCCCCCCCCAATTGTATGATTTCATGAGTTTTTTTGTTTCCGGATGCAATTTAATGTTTTTCCCCAGGTTTTGTATAAAGTGCTCGGCAAGCAATATTATATCTTCTTTTCTTTCTCTTAAGCTTGGAAGGGTAAGGGGTAAAACATTTAGTCTGTAATATAAATCTTCTCTAAATTTCCCTTCATCCACAAGCTTTCTTAAGTTTTTATTAGTTGCGGCTATAATTCTTACATCCACGGTTATTATCTTATTAGAGCCTATTTTTATAATTTGCATTTCTTCAATAACACGAAGCAGTTTAGTTTGCATTAATAATGTCATTTCTGCTATTTCATCAAGAAATAATGTTCCATTATGAGCTAATTCAAAAAGTCCTACCTTTCCTTCTTTTTTTGCACCTGTAAATGCACCTTCTTCATATCCAAACATTTCACTCTCCAGTAAATTTTCAGGTATAGCGGCGCAATTAACTGCAACAAAGTTATTGCGTTTCCTCGGAGATGCATTATGAATAGATTGGGCGAAGATTTCCTTTCCGGTACCACTTTCTCCAAATATTATTACCGATGAATTTGAGTTTGCCATCATTTTGGCTGTATTTTTTACTTTGTTTATTATATCACTATCTCCAATAATATTATCAAAGTTATATATAGCCCTAGGCTTTGAGAAGTTGATTTTTGTTCTGTAATCATTTTGCTTATCTTCAATTGCCGCAAAATCATCTAATGTAATAACAAATCCTGTTACTATATTAGAATTAGAAATTGGGATATAAGAAATAATAATATTTTTACCGTCTATATTAATTATTTTTTCTTCTTTTTTATTTATAAATCGCATTGATTTGATGTTGTCAAGTTCAGGTATTACGTTTGAAATATTAAAACTTTCAAGGACGCTTGTTCTTTTCTTTAAAATATCCTTTGCTTTTGTATTTGAAGACATAATAATTCCGGAAATATCAGTTATAATGATACCGTTTCGCATAAGCTCTAAAATAACATTAATTTGTATTTTTAAATCATATTTTTCGCCTAATATTGTTTCAATACTGGAATCCTCAATATTCCTCAACATAATTCTTGTTTTTTCATTTTGTGGAAAGTCTTTTATATTTAGTGCATTGGCAATTTCTATTATTGATGATGGACTGCAAACCCTTTCGCCTATGTCAATTACCCTTTCAATATCTGTAGGAACCATATTCATTTCATTTGCTGTTATTGCATACTTTATATCGTGATCATAATCTTCAAGAGTGTTATAATACGGAATATATTCATATTCCTTAAATCCCGATGAATACAAACATGAAATAACTTCCATACAATTTCTAAAATTAATATTTGCAATCAATACTTTAGATTTTTTTGGTATATCATATAGCTTTATAAGATTCTCTTTCTTTACGGTCAATCTGTTAATAACAACTTTTGACATTTCTTTTGTTATAAGCTTTACCTTCTCAAAAACATCAATATTTACTACTAAAATACATTTTTCGTGAAGTATATCTAACTTTTTTATTTCATCTGCTGTATAAATGTTAATTTCTAAATTATCATCAATAAAATAATTAAGCAAATCCTTTTTTATAATTTCTCCGTGTTCTTTATGAATTGAAATAATAGCAATATCTTTCATGGTAACATCCTTTCTATCACAAGCACCGGGTTGTACAGGTTAATCGAAACCCAATTCAACCATTGAAGCCTACTCATTATTACCAAATAGCTTTGAGTAATAGGCTAAAACATGGAAAGTACTATCAAAAATTTAAAATACAAAGTTGGCATAAAACTTGTAAGTAATATATAGTGTTAAGATTTCCTACGACCTATTATAACAGAAAATATATAAACATTCTATACATTTTATATATTTTGAGAAGGCTCATAGAGAAACGATAACAGTTTTAAAACAATTAATCATTATTATTTAGGAGGAAAAAATGGTAGATTTATTTGTGAGCAAAGAGGAGCATATTGATTTGGATGAATGCTTATTAGGCAATAAGGGTCTTCCCGATATTGAAGCGATTGCCGGAGAGAGGTGGTTCCCGTTAGACACTACAATTGAGGATGATATGATTCCATATTGGGGTGGTGATTGGGGATGTTCATCAGAAGTTAACAGACTGAGAGCAGTCTTGTTGCATAGACCCGGAGCAGAAGTTGAAAATTTTGATTTTAATAAAGTTCGTTTCCGTGCACCGGTTGATCCTGAAAAATTTCGTGCTCAGCATGATGTACTTGCAAACTATTATCGCAGTCAAGGTGTTAATGTTCATTATGTAGAAAACGGGCGTGCTGATCGTCCAAACTCGGTATTTTGTCGAGATAAATTATTCATGACTCCTGAAGGAGCAATTGTTTGCAGATTAAGCATGGAAGAACGCAGAGGTGAAGAGCGTTTTGTTGCTGAAACTTGTGCAAAACTTGGTGTGCCTATAGTAAAAACCATTGCAGGAGACGGATTGTTCGAGGGAGCAAATGCTATGTGGGTTGACAGACATACAGTTATATTATCAGTGAGCGTCCGTGCAAATAGGAGCGGCTACGATCAAATGGTTACCGAAATGAAGCGCCAAGGAGTAACTGATATTATTACAATGCAAATACCTTATGGACATGCACATGTTGACGGGCTGTTGAATTTTGCCAGCAATGACTTGGTATTTATTCATGCTATGCAGGTTCCATATGAAGTGGTAGATGCATTAAAGAAAAAAGGATATAAAATAGTAGAAACACCATCCTTTACTGAAACTAAATATGGATATGCAACTA
>JAQVQN010000408.1 GCA_028701555.1 Kiritimatiellia bacterium
TTACCGCAGCGCTCCAGAAATACTGGAGGTGGCCAACGCATGCATCAAGGGTAATCCCGAGCAGTTCCAGAAGACGCTGCGCCCAACGCGCCCCAACGGCAGCAAACCTTCGGTTTATTCGCTGCGCAATGGCGATGAGCAAGCCCAGACGATTCTTAATCTGATACGGAGTTATCAGGAGAACGGATGCCGGTTAAAGGACATGGCTGTGCTTTACCGCGCCCATTTTCACTCGATCGAGCTGCAGATGCAGCTATCTCGTTATGGTTTGCCGTATGTCATCACTTCCGGCATAAGTGTCTTCGAACAGGCACATGTCAAGGATGTGATTGCCTTACTGAAGGTTTGTGAAAACAGTAACGACCGCATGGCTTTCGAGCGCCTGCTTTGCCTGCTGGACGGTTTGGGCCCGCGTTCGGCTGACGCGCTCTGGGGCAAGCTCGGCAACGCTTTCGATTCCAGCGACCAGGAACAACGCGACAGGCTCATGGCCGCGCTAAAGGTTTCGGCGCGCGGACAGTGGCAAGAGATTGACAGGCTTTTCAAGGAGTATCACGGCGAGAAACTTGCCTTAAAAGGAGGCGAGGCGGTTGAGCGGTTTTGCGATGTTTTTTATCGTGATTACCTGAATCGCGCTTACGACAACGGCGACAAGCGCGAGGAGGATATCCGCGAACTCGCCCTTCAGATCAACAAGAGCGAGGGCGGTGTGGCTGGGTTTTTGCAGGAGGTGGCCCTGCTGACCAATATCGACCATGAATACGACAGGATGTCGAGCGGACAGGCCGACAAGGTGTACCTCAGCACGGTGCATCAGGCCAAGGGTTTGGAGTGGCCCGTGGTTTTTGTGATTTGGGCGGTGGAGGGTATGTTCCCCTCGAGCCGGTCGATCGGTGATTCCGAGGACGATTCAGAGGAGCGCCGTTTGTTCTATGTGGCCGTGACCCGCGCGAAGGACACCTTGGCACTGTGCGCCCCATCGATGCGCTGCTCGCGTGACGGCGGTGTCTTTTTCTGCAAGCCGTCGCGCTTCATCAAGGAACTGCCGCGGGATCTGGTCAAAGAGCGTTATGGCGGTGTGCGTTTTTAGTAGCTAAAGGTTTCTGGTATGAGATGGACGGTTTATAATTTTCTGTTCGCGTTGGTGTACGTGGCCATGCTGCCGCGCTTCTGGTGGCGGATGCGGCGGCGCGGCGGCTACCGCAACAGGTTCAGCGACCGCTTCGGCAGATATCCCGCTGAAGTCGCGGAACGCCTCGGTGCTCTGCGGGGTGCGGTGTGGATACATGCCGTGAGTGTCGGTGAGGTTTATGTGGCCGGCCAGGTAATGCGTTCCCTGCGCGAGATAGACCCGGGGCTGAGTTTCGTGTTGAGCACCACCAGCTCGACAGGCTGGAAAGAGGCGGAGAAGCAGGTCGGGCCCGCAGACGTGTTGATTTACAACCCTGTGGACTTCACTGTTTGCGTGAGGCGGGCACTGGACATTATCAAGCCGCGTGCGTTGATTCTGACCGAGTCCGAGATATGGCCTAATCTGCTGCGCCTGTGCCGCAGTCGGGGGGTGCCGATGTTTTTGGTAAATGCGCGTGTTTCAGACCGCTCCGCGCCGGGCTACCGCCGTCTGCGTTTCTGGTTCGGCCCGGTACTGCGCATGTTCACCGCGATCATGGCGCAGTCGGAGTCTGACAAACGGCGGCTGCTGGAGGCAGGCGCGTCGGAAGAGACGGTCGAGGTGACCGGCAGCTTCAAGTTCGACGTTGCCGAGCGCGATGCGCGCAAAGAGGCGGAGGTTGCCGCATTTCTGGCTGCGCACGACTGCGGCAAAGAGCGGCTGATACTGTTGGGCGGATCGACCTGGCCGGGCGAGGACGCAGTGCTGGTAGACATCTACAAGCGTTTGAGTTTTAGTTACCCTGACCTGCGACTGGTGCTGGTGCCGCGCCATTTCGAGAAGGCCGACGCTGTGCAGGAGGAGATCGAGCGTGCGGGGTTGCGCTGTATCCGCAAAAGCCGCGTCGGTTCATGCGAATCAGCATCTGAGGCGGAAGAGTGCGGACTGCCGCCGGTGGTGTTGGCAGATACTACCGGCGAACTGATGGGCTTTTACGGCAATGCGACGATTGTCTTTGTCGGCAAGAGCCTTTGCGAGCACGGGTCGCAGAACATGATCGAACCGTGTCTGTGCGGGGCGGCCACGCTAGTGGGGCCATATACCGAAAACTTCAGGCCGGTAATGTCCGACCTGTTGGAGGCCGGAGCCGTAATACAAGTGCCTGACGCCGCGGCGCTGGGGCGTGAGGTTGAGGCATTGCTGGCGGACAGCGTGAGGCGCGGTGAGCTGGGCACGTGCGCAGTGGCGGCGGTTATGCGCCGCAAGGGCGTGGTGTCGCGTTGCGCCGCGCGACTGATTGAAAAAATTCGGCCCCACGCATGACTGCCCGGGGCTGGAGGTAAAGGCGAGAGGTCATAAGGTCATGCATAATACTGTAAATGAGTCGCCGGAAATATTCCGCGACGAGATAGCGCTCTGGAAATTGTTGTTCGAACAGTCCAGAGACGGCATTGTGATTCTCAAAACAAACGGCAAAGTTTATGAGACGAACAAACGGTTTGCCGACATGCTCGGTTATTCGATGGACGAGGTACGTAAGCTACATGTGGGGGATTGGGAAGCGCTGCATGGAAAGAATGAGCTGGCTGGAATGCTCAGCGCTGTCAGCGAGGCTGGTGATCATTTCGTCACGATGCACAAACGTAAAGATGGTACGCAGTATGATGTTGAGATCAGCACAAGCGGAACCACATACAGGGGGCATAAGCTGATATTCTGCATTTGCCGGGACATCACCGAACGCA
>JAQVQN010000409.1 GCA_028701555.1 Kiritimatiellia bacterium
TCGATGCGGCACTCAAGCAGGAACTGGCGCGGCGGCACGCCTGTGAGCTTCTTGAAGCATGCCATGAAATGTCCGGGCGAGAGGTTCGCCTGATGTGCCATGTCATCGATCATGTAATTGTCGCCCGGATTCATGCGCATGCTTTCGATCACCAGTTCGATGCGTTTCGTTACAGGCGACGAATTGTCATGACTGGCTGTTTCGATGGTGGCCATAAGAAGGTGCAGGCAGGTCCCGAGTAGCCCCAGCATGCGTTTATCGCCCTTGGGCGCGTCGTAATACATCAGCATGCGCTTGAAAGCGTGGCGAACCCTGCCGTCATCCCGACGTATTTGCGGAGAGAGCGTCAACAAAGCTTTTTTCAAGGCACGGTTCTCGCGGTCAGGCAGTTTCAACAGCGCCGCGGAGGCAGGCTGCACACGAACCACCAACCAAAATACCGAAAGGCCTTTGGGGTAGCTGACCAGACAGTGCTTCTCCTTGGGTCGGTTGACGATGATGTCGCCGGGCATCAGGCGGTAGAACCGCCCCGTTTTTTTGAATGTCAAGGCCCCGCGCTGGCACAGCACAATCTCGACGCAGCCCTCGTGGACATGCTCAACCGCGGCTGGGCTGTGGTGGCGGAATTGGGAGTGTCCCAGCATGACGATGCCGGGAACGCCTTCCTTATCCAGCATGATCATACGGCGCTGGTCAGCGTCCGGCGGATGCAGATCAATTCCGATGTGAAGCGGAGCCATGTGTGCAAGCGTAACGGCCACGCTGAAGATTTGCAAGCATGATGTGCAAAATATCAAGATATTTAGAAAATGCACGTATTGATTTGGTACACAGCTTATAATTTAACAAATCAGTTAAGTGGGTTTTTTAAAGCGAGGAGAAAAATTATGCAGGCAAATTTAAGAAGGTGGAGTTTGGTAATCCTGATGTGCCTATCGTCAGTTGGCGCGGCATGCGCAGCAGATGGAGCCTGGAATGTCGAGTCCGGCGGGAACTGGTCTGACGGCTCCAATTGGAAGGACGGCGTGGTGGCGGAGGGCGCTGGCAACACGGCGTATTTCACCAACGCGCCCAGCGTCTTCAACCGTCCGGCGGTGGCGCTTGACACCAATCTGTTCCTCAACGGGATGCATCTCTGGCAGGGGGACGTCTCGCTGTTCACCATTGCGGCAGAGCGAGTGCCCGGCACGCTTGATTATTATTCGATCGATATCGGTTCTGCCGACTTTAATGTTTACGCATCGTGTCCGTTGGACTTCAAGGCGGAACTGAAGGGTACGGGAGCGGTGCGGTTTTCCGGCCTTGGCCTGTTCTCGTTTTGCCATTACCAATCTTTCGCCGGGCCGTTGTACTTAGGAAACCGTAGTGCTTACAAAGGTATCAACTATAGGACGTATGCGCACTCTGCCGCGACCACTACGGATGATATGCTCGCGACCGCAGAGGTTTATACGGATTTCTCAACTTTGACGCTGATCGGCCGCTACCCGCGTGCCGCGTCGAGCGGCAGATCATGGGAACTGATTCCCGGCGGGTCACACGTGAGGCTTCTGGATAGCGGAGTCAATGTCGGCAATATTCTGGCGCCCGGGCAGACGGTTACGGGCGAGCATGTGCGCGACGGGACTTTCATACAGTCGATCAGGGACAGTGTGACAATTTACCTGAACCAGACTCTGGCGGATGATTTCAGCGAGACCGTCACCCAGACTCTGGCTTTCGCGGCGGCGCCGCGCTGGGATGTGGTTCAACAGTTCGACCGGCTGGTGTCGCAGAGCAGTGATGCGACGGCTACCAGTGGTGTGCAGTTCCGCCCATGTGTGGCTGGCGGTTATGGCACAAACACGGTCACGCTGCGCGTGGGAGAGCTTGCGGGCAACCGCCCGGTGCGGGTGACGGTTGATACCGTGCAAGGGGGATCGGACGGACGCCTGCTGGTGGACCGAGCCGAGACGTTCACGCAAAACATAATTTTAGAAAACACAGCAGCCTTGCTGCTTGGCGATCAAGAGACTATCCCCACGGCTCCTGCGCTTAACGCGGCTTTCTGGGTGGATGCCAGCGAGGAAGCGTCACTCACCAAAGACATGGTGGGAAATATCACCCGCTGGAATGACAAGCGCGGCGCGGGATATCCCTCTGCTGAAAGCTGGATCAACACGCCCGAATATATGGCAAATGCGCTGAACGGACTGCCTGTTGTTGATTTCGGGCCGCTGGGGTCAAATAGGGGATTGGCATGGGACCGCGAGATCACCGGCATCAAGGTGGTTTTCTGGGTCATGGGCAGCCAGGATAGCGGAGGCACCCTGCTCGGCAGCAAGCCGGGGTACACCACTGACTACCGTCGCGGGTTTGACGCGCTGCGAGCAATCGGCAACACTGATGCGAGTTACGTTATCCTTTTGAGCAACGGACTGGTCGGCTACAACCCTGTCGCCGGAGACTATGTGGCGGTCAACGGACGCGAAGTGGCGCTGGCGGGATGCGGACTGTCCGGCGGTTATGACCTGGTCACCGTTTCGCTGCCTTCAAAATCATACAAGGCGTCGGCCTTCGCGTTTGACGCTTATGACGCCGCCGGCACGCGCTTCTCGGGCGGCCAGCGGCTGGCCGAGGTGATCGTTTACACCAATGTTCTGTCCGCCCAGCAGATCAAGGACACCGAGGCATACCTTTACAAGAAGTGGTTTGACCGCGACGCGTTCGGTTACGGGGCGGGCAAGGTAGATTTCATGGCCACCGCTACAGGCTCCGACGCGCGGATCGGACAGGCCGGTACGCAGCCGGTGGAAGCGCGCCATGTGAGTCACCAGGGCAACCTGACAGTCATGTCCG
>JAQVQN010000410.1 GCA_028701555.1 Kiritimatiellia bacterium
CCGATTACCCGGCGGCGATCAAGGCCTTCTACATGCGGCGCAACGATGACGGCCGGACCGTGGCGGCGATGGATGTGCTGCTGCCGGAAGTCGGCGAGATCATCGGCGGCAGCCAGCGCGAGGAGCGGCTTGATGTTCTGGAAGCAGGGATGCGCGCGGCCGGGATCGATCCACAGACTTATCGGAATTATCTGGATCTGCGGCGTTTCGGCGGTGTGCCGCACGCCGGGTTCGGGCTGGGTTTCGAGCGCATGGTGCAGTTCTGCACCGGCATGCACAACATAAGGGATGTGATTCCATATCCGCGCGCACCGCGCTTGTGCTGAAGTTGTTGGCAGGGACGCCTCCCCGAGGCGTCCGCGGCGGTTCCGGGGAAACCGCCCTGCCGTCGCCGGTCGCCTGTCATGGTAGGGACGCCTCCCCGAGGCGCCCGCAGCGGTTTCGGGGAAACCGCCCTACCGTTTTGAACGCGGCTTTAGTGTGATAAAACGGCCAAATTATGGCTAAGATAGCGGTTAAGAACGGAATCAAGTTAACGATATGCCAATTATACCATACTGCCTGAACATCCATCCCGGAGAGAGTATTGCCTCTGTACGGGAGGCGATAACGACGCATGCCGCAGCTGTCAAGCAAGCGGTTTCGCCGGATCGTCCTTATCCGCTAGGCCTGCGTCTGGCGGCAGTGGCGGCGGAGGAACTGGCGGCGGATGGCCCTGCCCTGCATGACTTCGCGGAAGTGCTTAAGCAGGGCGGTTTCGAGGTCGTCGGCATAAACGGGTTCCCGTACGGCGCGTTTCACGCGCAGGCGGTAAAGGCAGCGGTCTACGAGCCGGACTGGTCCACCCCGGAGCGGCTGAAATACACTGCGCGTCTCGCGACTGTTCTGTCCGCTTTGCTGCCGGAAGGGGCGGTCGGCAACATCTCGACCGTGCCGCTGGCCTACAAAAGCCTGAACTTGGTCGACTGCGTGGATAAAGCAGCGGTATACGCGCGCCAGATTGCGGTGATGGCAGAGTTTCTGGATGCGCTGCGCAAGGAAGAGGGGCGCGAGATCGTGCTGGCACTCGAGCCTGAGCCCGACTGCGCGTTAGAGAACACTGACGAGACGGTCGCCTGGTTCGAGGAGCAACTGCTGTATGAGGGCATGCGCTGGCTGAGCGCCGGCAATCGGCGCACGCGCGCCGAAGCCGAGGCATTGCTGCGTCGTCATATCGGAGTTTGCCTGGACACCTGCCACTTCGCTGTGGCTTTCGAGGATCCGCTGACCGCGCTGATCCGTTTCGAAAGCGCCTGTATCCGGGTGGCGCGGGTGCAACTCAGCGCTGCGTTGAGCACGACCGTGTCGGATGAATCTTTACAGCGGCTATGCAATTTAATCGACCCGGTATATCTGCACCAGACCAAGATAAAGCTGCCGCTCGGACGGATCATTTCGCTGCCGGATCTCACGGAGGCAACGCTGGCGGCGGCGGGGGCGCATAAAGGCTGCGAGCTGCGCACGCATTTCCATGTGCCGCTTTATTATGACGGCGACGCGGTGCTGGGCTCGACCAACACCGAGCTGAGTCCGGAGTTTTTCGCGCATGTCTGTGAGCAGGGTTATCCTCTGGAGATAGAGACCTACACCTTTGACGTGCTGCCCTCAGATATGCGCACGGAAAATGTCGTCGACAGCATTGTCCGCGAGCACCGCTGGGTAAAGGATCGGCTAGGTTGAAGCAAATCATTCTTGGCTGTATACGCCACATTTGTTACAGTTTAATCAATCTATAGGAGCACTGTATGTCGAAATGTTCATTGACAGCTTTTGTCGAGCGTGAGGGAGACGGTTTTGTTTCCCTCTGCCCTGAACTAGACATTGCCAGTCAGGGAGAATCGGTTGAAGAGGCTGCGGCCAACTTGCGCGAGGCTGTTGAGCTCTATTTAGAGTGTGCTGATGCAAAAGAAATTAAGAGCCGATTAACAGGGGAAGTGTACATCTCTCGATTTGAAGCCGTTTATGCCTAAACTCGGCATTTTTTCGGGGCATGATATTTGCCATTTGTTAAGCGAACATGGCTTTTTTCTGGTGCGTCAAAAAGGCAGTCATGCCATTATGCAGATGCGAACTCCACACGGTACAGTTACCGTCCCTGTACCACTGCATCGCGAAATCAGAACGGGAACACTTCTATCGATCATCAGACAATCACAGTTGTCTCGAACTTATTTTGAAAAATGATTCACCCCAACAAGGCAGCTGACCGAACGCGAATACGCGCCGGCAGATGCAACGATGTCGCCGACGCTTCGCGTCGCCGACATCCCGAAGGGTGAGCCACCGACTTGATGCGCCTCGATCTCCGCGAGCTGCTTGCGCAGCTCGAAATAGCGCATGACGGCTTCTGTGTTCATGTGGGAGCCCCCCTCGTTGTCACTCGCCGATGATTTTGACAAGGACGCGTTTGCGGCGCAGTCCGTCGAACTCGCCGTAGAAGATCTGTTCCCAAGGGCCTACATCCAGCTTGCCGTTGGTGACGGCCACGACCACCTCACGGCCCATGACAGTGCGCTTGAGGTGCGCGTCGGCGTTGTCCTCGGCGCCGTTGTGGCGGTACTGGCTATAGGGTTTCTCAGGGGCCAGTCCTTCCAGCCATTTCTCGAAATCCGCGTGCAGGCCGCTCTCGTCGTCATTGATGAAGACCGAAGCGGTGATGTGCATGGCGTTGACAAGCACCAGCCCCTCACGGATGCCGCTCTGATTGAGACAGCGCTCGACCTCGGGCGTGATGTTGACGAAGCCCCGGCGGCGCGGGATATTGAACCAGAGTTCCTCACGGAATGATTTCATCGG
>JAQVQN010000411.1 GCA_028701555.1 Kiritimatiellia bacterium
CGGCGAGCGCCTCCGGTGGTACGCTGGCTATGCTCTACTGTGGCTCGGCAACTGGATCTTTGTCCGGTGGAGTGCCCGGCTGCTGCGCTTTGAGGAGCCCTCGACGGCCCCATCCCTATTCCGGGCGCTGATCATCAGTGAACAGGTTGATCGGTATGGTGTCGAAGGGCTGGCCCTGATCAAAGGGTTCCGCGACACTTACCTCGCAGACGAGGAATGTGTGTGAGAGTCAAGATGACGAAGTTTAGAAAGAAACCTGTTGAAGTCGATGCCGTAAGGCTGACCGAGGAATGATAGATCCAAATCCCAATGCCGCCCGCAAACCCTTTTTTTCACATTCGCACCGCAGGGGTAAAAGCTAAATGTATCAGTTTCCATAAAACCAATAGATGACCGAGATCGTTTTTCAGGGGGCACAGATACTCACCCCCGCAGAGTATGACCGGCTCCGGGACCAGCTGAACCCGACCCATCGGCTCATCTGGGACGGGATGATCTTTACCGGGATGAGGATCGAAGAGTTCTGGCGCTTCGTCGAGCACCCGGAATGGTTCCACCCAATGCGGTCCTATGTCGAGCTTCCGAAGGGCTCAATTCTCAAAGTTAAGGCAAAGCAGCGGGAGAGGATGGTCCTGCTCTCGAATGTAGGGGTGCGGGCCATAAAGGACCTCGTATCCGCTATCAAGCGGGGGGAGGTGGAGAGAATATCAACGGCCGGATGGCGGCAAAACATCGTGAGGGCAGCCAC
Source organism: Kiritimatiellia bacterium (assembly GCA_028701555.1). Classification (GTDB taxonomy): domain Bacteria; phylum Verrucomicrobiota; class Kiritimatiellia; order RFP12; family UBA1067; genus JAQVQN01. The sequence goes on from JAQVQN010000411.1 coordinate 749, forward strand.
AAAGGCAGAGCTCCCTATGAAGGGTCTCACCCCGAAGATGGCCCGGAAGACCTGGGTGAGCTGGCTGATGGCAGTCTACCCGACCGATGGCCTGAGGATCGCCGCGTCCATGGGTCACGATACCGGCACCCTGATCCGGCACTATCTCAATCTGCCTTTCGCACAGCATGAACGCGAACAGATCCGCATGTATGTGTCTGGCTGGGGAGGAAACGCATAGCGGAAAAACAGTGAACGGCAGAACCTAAACTAGATCCACCCGTTCATGATGGCCACCAGGTTCAACCCCTGGTTAACGATATCGCTCCGCCCCATGGGATTCACATGGGCCTCTAGAGCATCCAACAGCGGCTTATCGATTTGGTATTGCTTGGGCACCCTATCCCCCTTAGATTCCAGGCCGAGCGCCCGCCGAAACGCCGGGCACCGGTCCCCGTCGAGATCGAGCGCCGGCAGCTCTAGTTTTCTCATGCTAGTATGTAAGTAGTTATATTATTATATATGTTGGCGTGGTCATTCCGTGGAATATAGATTGCTATATAGTTCAATCTGCCACACTCCTCATGAAGAGGTGTTACAGTGGCCGAAATTAACCTCACCGGAATTGCAGATCTGCTCACGCAGGTCGTAGGGCTCATGCCCTCTTTCGTGGACCTCATCGTCGCCGTCCTGCCCGTAATGCTGGTCCTGATCATCGTCGGATTCCTCAGCGGACTCTTCGACGGCATCATCCAGATGGTGAAGGGGGTGCTCAAGTGAGCACCACCCCTGCATCTCTCCTTCCGTCCTTCCTTCTCTCGCTCCTCCTGATCTCCATCCTGGCAGCCCCCGCCGCCGCCCTCTCCCTGCAATTCCAGGATAGCGGGCTCAGCACTCAGCATATCGACGTATTCGGCCCGGACGGCGAATACATCGAGACCACCAACACATCCAGCGTGCTCCAGGTCAACGGCACCGAGGGCCCCTACACGCTCCGGCTCCGGCCCGCCCCGGTCAACCAGGACCCCGCCGACCTGCTCGCCGACCTGCTCAACGTCCTAAAAAATAACGTCCTAATAATCGCGTTAATACTGGTAGGGATATTCGTCCTCGCCCGGAGGCGCTGACCATGCCCGCCCCCCGACGCACCCTCGCGGCGCTCGCGGTAATGCTGCTGATTGCTGCATGTCTCCCGGCGGTATCGGCATATGAAATTAACGAGGATTTGTCTGACCCAATAGATACATCTAAATCCGGTGAAATAGTTTATAGGACTGGGGATTACAATAATGTCGCGCCGTATCATAACACTATAGTATTCAGGGATATTACATTATTTCAAGAATTGTCATATGTCGATTTTGTAATACCGGGGAATCACGGCCGCGATTCGGACGGAAATTATTTGCAGAGCGGTCGATACGAGTTTTCTTACCAATTTAACGGCGATACACGTCCCGGAGTCATTTACATCAGCCGTAGCACAAATCCATTAGGGACGGTTACATCTACGAAATATACCATATTTCTGAACGAGTGGGATATCGGGACTTTAGACGGGCAAAAATCCGTGGTTTTACCTTACAGGTTATACAGTGATGGCGGATACCGCGCTTACATGCCCAGTTTTTGGGAAACCAATAATAAATGTGACATAGCACTAGGATATAACGGGGCAGTATATACGGGTCTAAGTACGCTGAAATATCAGGCATCGCACTCATCAAATTTAAAGTGGCAAAATCATTTGAACGTCACAAAAACCACGCAAGAGGTGGACGCATACCATATCGAACTACTACGAACTATTAATAACGAAGGATTTACATCTACAATAACGATTTATAACGACGACGAGGAGGTATTTGTCAATACTGGACATGGCACCGACGTATTTGCATGGTTTGAAACGTCCGAAATAAACCGGATTATAGTTACATCTCCAAGTGGTCGAAATTTCGACTATGTTTTGAGTCCCGACGAGTCCTACGTCACCGTCTACGTCAGAAATTCCCAAACTGGCGCCCTCCTCGCCGACGCCAATCTCACAATCCTCGCGGCCGCCGGCGGCACCGAAACCGAGGTC
>JAQVQN010000412.1 GCA_028701555.1 Kiritimatiellia bacterium
CTTGCGTCGGAACTTTCCTGCTTGAGGTCGCGGGGCAGAGCATGGTGCTTACCGCAAGCGAGACCAACAACACGGTCGGCGTATGTGCTGGAGACGAAGTGAGCTGGGTCGTTACCGGCTTAACCGGCGATTATGTGGCATACCTAAAGAATCTTGTTTGGGAACCGCTGGAGCCTGTCTCCGCAGATGGGCTTGCTCCAGCGGCGGAGAGCAAGTTGCAGATCGATGACGTGCGCGTGGACACAAATCTAGTTGATCTGGTCTGGCAGGTTGGCGCGGGAAATCCGGCGGATGCAGTACAGCGTCTTTTTGCCGGTTCCGCAGCCGACGCTCTGATTGAGGTGGTGCCTGCCAGCGGTGTGGTGACGAGCGGATTGAACGCGGTGTCCGAGGGAATCGTGGATTTGGCGCAGGCGCAAGGCTGGGTGTATTGGCGGGTTGACACACAAGTGGCGGCTGATCTGGGAGCAGGTGTGGCCCAGGGCGCGGTCTGGCGCTTTGCGGTGGTGGACCTGCCGGTCTTCACAGACGGAGCACCGACTGAGGGTGCGGCACTCGACGCCTTCTTGCAGGCGGGCGCGGCAATTACGGCCGCAGCAGACAGTTCGACGCCCGTGGTCTATTCGGCGGTCGGGTTGCCTCCGGGGTTAGTTATAGATCCTGCAACTGGGGCGATCTCGGGGGTCGCCAAACGCGAGGGTATTTATCAGGTTACGGTCACGGCCACAAACAGCGAGGGCTCGACTGATCTGGCATTTACGATCAGCACACAAGCCCTGCCGGCATACGCCAGCAACAGCACCCTAGAGGGCGCTCTGTTCTCTGCGGAGGTGGCGCAGAAGTCTGTGGTTGCGCGGGCGGTGACGGGGTCGCTGTCTTTCAAGGCCGGACGAACAGGCAAGATCACGGCTAAAATGGTTGTGGCCGGCAAAAAACACTCGTTGCGCGGGGGCTGGGCGACCGGTGATACGGATGGTGTTTTCAGCGCAAAGCTCGCCAGCCGTTCCGGTGAAGAGCTGGATGTAACATTGGCTCAAGATTGAATTTTGCGCGGCACGTTCGACGGGATGTTTGTGCTGGCAAGGGCGGTTACCGCTGCTGAAGTCGCGCCGTTTATCGGTTATTACACCGTGGGGTTGCCGGTGAACGTGCTGGAGGTCGGGTCGGAAGAGATCGACAACCGTCCTGAAGGATATGGGTATGTGACGGTCACGGTCAGCCGTTCCGGCAAGGCTAAGTACAGCGGTTTGCTGGCGGACGGCACACGCCTGAGCGGGTCTGCGACACTGATGGTCTTCACGGGCGTTGAGATGAGCGACATGGGATATAGTGTGGAAGACGACGCACTTTATGCGGCGTTCCCGATTTTCAAAACGCTTTACCGCAACAGTGGCAGTGTCGCGGCGCTGGTCTGGATTGCGGGCAACGCTTTGGATCACGCGGGCGACAATACTGTCTGGCTGGACGATTCCATGTGGCACTATCCCGGGCAAAGCACCCGTTTAACGGATGACGCATTTCTGGCGGTATTAGGGGTCGATAAGGCAGGTACGGCGGCGCATTTATCCGAAACCGCAATCATGGCTGGCGCTTTTTACGCAAAGCGTCAGGACCTGATGCCATTGTTTGAGGGTGGGCAGTTCTGGGCAGCTGAAGAGTTTGTGCCGCTTGTCGTTAGTAGCTCATCGCTGAAATTGGACCGCGATAATGTATTGGGGGCAAAATTGAAGGCATCGGCTTCAACCGGTTTGTTCTCGGGCTCTATTAAACAGGAGAATCAGTCGACAGGCCGGATGCAAACTTTAAAGTATAAAGGTGCGCTTTTGGTCGGTGAAGATGGATCAAGTTCGGGGTACGGCGCTTATCAGCAGCAAGAAAAGATCGGAAGTTATCGCGTGAAACGTTCGCGGCCCGTGGTGATCATCGATGCAGTGGATCGCTAGAGTTTGCGGTTGATTCTGCCCGGATGGAAAGGAATTAAGTAGCATGAAAAAGAGCTGGATTATTTCTGGCCTAGTGGTTGTGTGTGTGCTGGCGGGGGTGTCTGCGCTAATACTTGTACTCAGACAGTCGCGTTCAGCAGCAGCCAGAAACGCACAGAGCGTGATGACGGCTGAACAGAATGCGACTGTTGGTGCCGCGAAACGTGTACGTCAAGGTCGTGCTAGCGCAACGGATGAGGCAGATCAGCAGTCTGGTGTTGTAGGCGGAAAGACAACAGGGATGCCTGTGGATTTTTCCGCAGAGACCCGTGCTTTGAATGATGCGTTGGATGACGACAACGTCGAGCAGGCTTTGAAAGAGGCCAGGCGATTGATACAGCATCCTGACGCGGATGTACGCATGGAGGTGGCATTCGCGCTTTCGTGGATCGGCATGGGCGGACTGCCGGAACTGACCAAAATGCTGACTGATCCAGACCCCGAGGTTGCTGCTGAAGCTTTTAACCACTGGCGGTCCGGATTGTCTGAACTTGAGAGCGACTTGGACAAGGCTCCTTTGCTGGGCGCGGCGGCCGAGGTGCTGGGTGCGGACATCTCGGATGAGATGCTTTTCGATATTGTGATGGAATGCGCGATGCTGGAAAACGAGTACGCTCTGCCGCCGTTAGTCACGCTGCTGGGGTCTGTCACGAAGCCCGAGCACAAGACAGAGGTTATTGATGCCATCCACGGTAACATGAATGAAATCGAAGAGCCTTCCGATAACGAGGCTGAGCTTGTCCAGCAGGTTCAGGCAGAGCTTGCTATTCTCAGGGAGCAGCAGGCGGCTGAGGCGCAGAATCCTCTTGATCAACAACAAACAGGCGCA
>JAQVQN010000413.1 GCA_028701555.1 Kiritimatiellia bacterium
TGGCAGCCGCTTCATCACCAGATAAGCGCCTTTGTAGATGTCGTTGGTAAGGCCGCCGTACGGCAGCGCTTCCGTGCTGGCGTAATAGTTGACCGGGAACACGTTAGTGGCCGGCCCTTCGTTCAGATCGACCACCAGGCATGCGGGCGGACAGGAAGGCAGCCACGCGGTGATCCGCGCGCGTGCCGACTCCGTCAGGTTTTCCGGCCAGTCCGCCCCCGCGTCCCAGACGATCTGACGCGGCTCGGCGGCGGGCTGCACTTTTTTGCACACGTCGCCGCTGAGACGCGTCACATGGCGTTCCGGCAACGCCACGCCGTTGGTCTCGATCGAGAGCGTTATGATAGCCTCTTCACCCGATAGCACGTAGGCGATGTCCACCATCCGTGAATTCTGGCGTTGCGTCATGCTCACATTCGACACTAAAGGCACCGCGCCAGCCGTGCAGGCGCCAGCCGTAACCGCCGCGGCCAACCAGCGGGCCGCCGTTGTTCTCTTGTTTCGCATAGCATGTACTCCTTTTTTATAAACGAGACAGACTTCGTCCCGTCCTGTTTCAACCCTCATTTGAAACATATCTCGATCTCATCATCCAGCCTGATGTCACGGATCAGCGCGTGTCCGTCAGCGGTAACTTCCCATGCCAGATCGCCGCGCTTGGAACCGACCCTGACCACCGCCTCTGTCGGCCGGTCCGTCACCCGCAGCCAGCCGCGCACGTCCGGATCGGAACTCAGCGGCTTGAACGCGAAATGGTAGGTTTCTGGCGCGAGCCGGTAAGCCACTTCGGCCGCCGCGTCGTTGCCATGACCGAAGAAAACCCGGAAAGGTTTGGTCATCAGATAGCCGAGCACCACGAGCCGGCCATCGCGGTCTAATTGCGGCGCGGGGTTGTTGCGCTCAAACATCGGTGGATCAGTCAACGCCGTGGCATTAAAGCCGCCCGTGTGTTTCCACCGCACGACGTCGGCTTGATTGGTGTAACTCTCGTGTGCGATGATGTTGGTGTACCCCAGCTCTTGGGTAATGCGGCGGTACTCCTCGTCCATCCAGGGCGGACACAGAACCTCTTCCTCGTCCCAGAAGAACTGGAAGCGGGTATAGCGGTTGTTCAAAACCCCCAGCAGGCTGTTGCGCGCCATATAGCGGTCAGGCACCGCGTCCACCTCGCCGCCCACGTTGGGCTGGATGGTGCCCCGCCATGTGGTGCTGGCCCAATAGCCGTAATCGGTGATGCCGTAAAAGGCCGAGGCGTTGCTGAAGAGGTCGGGCATGCGCGTGACCGCCGAGAAGGTGTTGCCGCCGCCGCCGCTCCACCCGATGATGTTGATGTTGGCGGGATCGGTCTCTAGCGGGTACTGCGCCAGCGCCGCCTGCACCGCGTCGTAGATATCCATCACCTCCACTCCGCCGTCGTCGCGCTGCCCGACCGACTCCTCGCGGCCGCGCATGTCGACTGCTATAGCGAAAAGCCCCTTGCTGGCGTAGCTCCGACCCGTACCTGCCATGCGGTGTCCGCCATGACGCAATACCGGATCGCCGTAACTGTGCATCGTCACCACCATCGGCTTGGGCTTCCCGTCCGGCCGATAGGTAATCCAAGCTTTCAGCGGCGCGATTCGCGAGACGCTGGAACGGTAAACCATCGCGCCCTCAACCAGTTCACCGCCGGCCTTGGCAGTTACCGGCGCAACACTGCCAGCCACACGCCGAAAACCGATCGACCGCAGGTTCGGCGTCTCGCCTTTGCCGCGGAAAATCACACGCACACGAAAACGTTTGGCGGTCACCCCGCCTAAGCCGGCTTGCCCCTTCCACGAGAAGTGGTGGTCCGGCCCGCCCTGCACCAACTTGTCGCAATTTTCAAGCTCGTAACCCGGTATGCGGTCCCGACTGTCGGCATGCAGCAGTTCCGCCAGCAGATAATGATCCTCGTCCACGTCGGCGTTGACGGACAACACACAGTCGCGCAGATCCTCGACCTCAATCGGAACCGTCGTTAGATAGCCCACATTTCTTCCGGTATCATTGCGCACATGCGCCCAGCCGTCTAAAGGCAAGGTCGCCAGACCCATGCCCATGCGGCACATTTTCCAGCGCTCATAATCGAACGGATCGCCCGGTGCCTGATAGTCTGCTCCGCCGTAATACAGGCGGATTTCGTTATCCAGCACCACCGGCCGCGAAGGCATGTGCAGGCCGCGATCCCACGCGTCGCCCGCACCTTGCGGGATCAGCGCTTTGCCGTCATGAACGCGGGTGAAGTTCTCGCCGTCCCGGCTCACGGCCAGTTCGAGATGCTGCTCATAACCGTCGCCGGTCTGGTAGATCATCACATAATGACCCTTAAATTTGCTGACCGACACGTCGTGCACCTTGGCCCAATGTCCGCCGGTCTCGGCCTGAAAGATCGGGTTCTCCACCGGCCCGGTGAAATTCACCCCATCCGCACTGTAAGCATAGGCGATCGTGCGCCGCACCGGCGGTTCGTTCGGACACATGCAGCCGTAGGCGCGCCAACGCCGCGCGGGCGGAGCGTCAGGATCGTGCAGGACAGAATTGTAAACGAACCATTTAGGCTGCTTCCCTAGCAGCTTGCATGTCGACGACTGCTTCTGCCACTGTATCCCGTCCGCCGAGGACCAGCGCTCGCCCTTGCCGGGCGTGTAGCCTACAAAACGCGCCGCTCCGCCGTCGGGATTCGGGATCACCGGCATGAAGATGTTCAAACCCGGCAGCGCGTTATTCCGCTTGCTGCCTTTGAACTCCACAAGTCCCAGATCCGGCTTCTCCCATGTGACGCCGTCC
>JAQVQN010000414.1 GCA_028701555.1 Kiritimatiellia bacterium
AACTCGTTGGTTGACAACGCCGCGCCCGTGATGCGGATGTCGTCAAGTTCACCGATGTATTTTGACAGCGTGTTGTTCCTCGAACCGATGAATAGCGTGGCATTACGCAAGGTGGTCGCGGAGCCGTCCGTCCACGCCGCATACGTGCCTTGCGCGATACCGTCCAGATAGAACATCGACCTGTCCGCCCCGGTTTTGGCGCTGTCGTACACGATCGCGACATGGTGCCACTGGCCGTCGTCGGCCGCCTTTCCGGCTGTCGTGTCGAGGTTGAGTTTGGTGCCGGTCGCGGTGCAGAATCCACCCATCATCTGTCCGGCGGAATTGTTCTCGTTGTATGTCGCGATAAATGCGCCGGGATTGCAGTTAAATTGGCTGGTGTGTTCGAGAATGACCATGGCGGGCGATCCGGCAGTCGCGCGCATGTAGCATTCCACCGTCAGGTTTGTATAAGGGGAAAGGTCTAACGGCTGCAACGTGTTGAAGGCGGTCTGACTGCCCTTGAAAACAGCTATCCCGTTGCTGATCGTGACGCCGCTGTTGACCAAGGTGTGCCCGTTGCCTGTAACATCGGTCACTCCGGATTCGTCCACATTAAACGACCAGTGCGCGATGTTGACAGGCGCGGCTATGTTGGCGACAAGGCCTGTGTTGACGACAAACTGATAAGCGGCGTACGCTGCGGCGTAATCCGTTGAGTGCCCTCGTGCCGGATCAAAATCAATCCAGACCAAGGGGTTGTGTGTACTCACGGTTTCCGCGAGCTGCAGCACACTGCCGGGGGGCACGGTGGTGTCCAGACCACCGGCCGTGACCGCCAACGGCATGCTGAAGCGCTCCGGGAAATAAAGGGCGCTGCGCTTGTAGTACTCTTGCGGGACTTCTGTTTTTGTGCCACCGAAGGATGCAGCGATCGCCTCTTGGAAGTTCTGATATGTGACATGATCGGCCAACCCATTGAGCGCCACCACGCCGTCGACCACTTCCGGATGCAGGGCCGTGAAGGTTAGAGAGCTGCTCGCGCCCATGGAACCTCCGGAGATGATCACGCGCCCTACCTTATATAGTTGTTTCAAGGCGGCAAGGATCTGAAGCATGTCCGCCTCGGCGGCGGGACCCATCCACGATGTCGTTGCCCGGTAGTCGGGCGAGATGAAGATCATGCCGCGTTCCCGGGCGATGTCACGGGCGGAACTGGTTTCGCCGCGCACGACATTCACGTATTGCCAGCGGTCAGAACCGTGGCCGTGCAGGCAGACCAGCAGATCGTTTGTCCGCGCCGGGTCGAACCCGTCCGGCAGGATCTCCACGTAGCGCTGTGTGCTGCCGTCATAGACAGCAATGAAGGCCACGTCGTTCGTCACGGCGGCTGTGGCGGCGTTTGCGGCCAGTGCCAGTATGATGTTCAAGATAATCTTGTGCATATGCGCGATCGTTCGCTTTACGGGTCTACCGGATACGCAGCGTCTCGAGGTCGACGTCAATCCATAAGGCGGAGTCGTGGTTGCCTCCCAGGATTTCGATGTATTGAAAACGTGGGTTACTCTTAAATGCTAACGCGATTTTGCGGCTTTCATTAACAGGAATCGAGCTGTCTTTTTCTCCCATGGAAAGGATGATCGGCATGTTCAGTCTGTCAGCATGGGCAAGCACAGATCTTTGCCGGTAAGGTTCCGGTTTTTCTTTGGTGGAACCGCCGTAGGCTTTATAGACGGTGCTGGCAAGTTTTCGGAGCAGAGGTAAACTGCTGTTTTCCGCATATTCCAGACGGGCGAAAATATCACATGTTCCCATGGCGATAACACCGTCAATCGTATCAGGATGAATGCATGCATAAGCCATGGCGCTGGTGGCTCCGCCTGAACCACCTAAAAGTACAATTCCCCCGAGATTGTCCTTGTTCCGGCAGTAATTTAAAAGGTCGTATAGATCTTTTGTTGCCGCAGGGCTCATGTAGGAGGTGCCGCGCATGTTGATTGAAATAAGTGGATGCTTCCCTTTCTGTATACGTGTAAGCCAGTGTTTGCGTATGTCTTTGCGTGTGAAAATCTGATCGCCGGTCGAGAAAGAGCCGTGCAGATAGACGACGGCATTTCGGTTAGTGTCTCCAGGCATGAAAAGCGCCCAGTCGGCTTTCTCATCATAAGCGCTGCGATAGCATATTTTGACAGTGCCTGCCGGGTAGACCGCCGTATTCGTCATCAGTGCGCGGGAAGTCACCCTGAAAACATGGTGAGCCGCGTTCTCGCTGTGTACGGTTGAAACTGCCAGTGCCAACAGCACGTATAAGAAAACGGTCATGATCGGGCGCGGCATGATTGCACGGCGCGGGTGTCCCGCCCATGCGCACCGCAGGCTAAGTGATTGTGCCACCTTTGAGTGGCACATGTGATTCTGACTGGGATGTGCCATGTTTATAAACTCAAAAGACCGAAATCAGTGTCCCCCAAGCTGAAGTCCTTTCTGTCATGAATTCAGATGGAGCAAGTGCCGATCCTGTGATCTTGATATCGTCCAGCTCGCCAATGAAATTAGATTCGCTGTCTGCCCGCGAGCCGATATAAAGGACATCGCTCAGGAAAGTAGTTCCCGCATCACTGACTCTATTTCCCTCACCTTGCTGGACACCATCGAAGTAGAGGCGCACGCGATCTCCACCGTCAGTATCCGGATCGTAGACGATGGCCACATGATGCCACAGTCCATCCAGAACCGTATCTACAGGCGTGTAATCGATGTTAAAGTTGTCGCTAGGGAATGAAAAACCGCCCGAAAGCTGTCCGCTGTTATATTCGTTCATTACCGAT
>JAQVQN010000033.1 GCA_028701555.1 Kiritimatiellia bacterium
CTGATGCGAGAACCGTATGGCGGCCTCGCGCGCCAATCTCAAGGCCTCCTGCGCTTTCTGTGTCCATTTGTTAAGGTCAGTCATGGTCGTCTCCTCCGTCCCTGATAATAGCACTGGACGTGCCAGAAATGTTCGGTATCGTAAAGTATTATAGTGTAACAGATTAGCGCCAAAAGCAAGGTGGCATTTAGAGACAATAATACGCGTTCTAATCAGAATGTGTCATTATGGCTCACATCGGACGCGATTCAACATCGTTGAAATCGCACCAGAGTTAGGAGTTAAGTTAGAAATTAGGAGTTAAGAGTTTCAATTATGCGTTGAGAAACACTCTTAGAAGTGGTAATATTTAAGCATGAAAGAGAGGGTCATGCGGGTGGGCAGAGTGAGTAAAACCACCCCCTCGAACGATGTTGCTTACTGGCTGAGCAAGTCGGCTCAAGAGCGTTTTGAGGCCATCGAGTTTTTGAGGGATCAGTGGTATGAAACTCCCCCCAGACTTCAAAGAGTTTTTAGAATTGTTCAACGCGAAGGGCGTTGAATACATGATTGTAGGCTCTTATGCGCTCGCCTATTACGGTGCGCCGCGCTATACGGGCGACATTGATGTTTTCGTTCATCGCACAACGCTCAATGCCAAACGCATTATTGGGGCTTTGAATGAGTTCGGTTTTGCTTTTCCCAATCTTACCGGGGAAGACTTCTTAAAAGACGACACCGTCGTTCAACTCGGCGTTCCGCCGGTGCGTATCGATATTCTCACGTTTCTTTCCGGACTGGATTGGGATGCTGCGGAGGCCCATAGAGTTTCGGATGAGATCGACGGGATTCCCGTATTTATGATTGGAAGAGATGACTATATTGCCAACAAGAGAGCCAGTGGCCGCGCAAAAGATCTGGCTGATATTGAGGCACTCGGCGCATAGAGGCGTGAAAAGCGCAAGAAATGGATGTAGCGAGCGGAGGCTCACTTAGTGGGCGCGCGCATTTGCCAGGCGCGGCGGACCAGCCAGCAGAAGCCGGCGATGAAGGCGAGGTAGAAGAGGCGGGTGGCGATGACCCACGGCACCTGGTCTGGCGCGTATAGCGGCACCAGTCCGGTCTCGGATGATTTCAGCATCAGCATGGTCTTCCAGCCGTCGGTCACTAGCCAGCCGGCAAGGATCGCGACGAGCAGCAGCGGCGTGACGAAAAAAATGATCGGCTTGAAAAGGCTAGGCAGGCGCAGTGATGAGCCTCGCAACAGCTCCTGCCAGCCGCGTTCGCGTCCGAAGACGAAGGCGAAGACCAGTGCCTCGAACAGCGCGAACAGCGGCAGTCCGAACGAACTGAACCAGAAATCCATCTCGTCCAGCACACCGTCACCGAAGATGACCAGATGCGCGACCAGGAAGGCGAAGCCGCCCAGCACCAGGATGCAGCGCTTGCGGTTGAAGCCGAACTCCTCCTCCAGGAAGGCCACGCTAGGCTGCAGCATCGAGACCGCGCTGGTGGCACCGGCGATGAAGAGCAGCAGGAACCAGGCAAACCCGATCCACGGCCCGCCAGCCATGTTGTTGAAGATCAGCGGCGTGGTCTGGAAAGCCAGCCCGAAGGTGCCGCCCGCCACGGCGCTGGCGGTTCCGGCGGGCCCGAAGAAGACGAATGCGGCCGGGATCACGATCGAGGCGCCCAGCACGATCTCGACAAAGGTGTTTAGGAACGAGGCGGTGGTGGCAGGCAGGATCACGTCGTCATCATGCTTCATATAGGTGGCGTAGGTCAGCAGAACGCCGATGCCGACCGAGGTGGAGAAGAAGACCTGTCCGGCGGCTTCAAGCCAGACCCTGCCGCTCTTGAGAGCGCTGAAGTCCGGATTCCAAAGAAAACCCAGGCCGCGCCCGATCGTCCACTCGGGATTGACTGGCGCACCCAGCGTGAAGACCCGAGCCACCATCACCAGCGCCATCACGAAGAGCAGCGGCATGGCGACCTTGCAGAACTTCTCGATGCCGCGGCTGATGCCATGGTAGACGATCCAGAAATTGCTGATGAAGGTGATGAGAAAAAATCCATAGGCGGCAAGGCGGCTGCTGAAGAAACCGCCGGAACCGCCCAGATAGCTGACGAGAAAGGCTCCCATATCCTCGGCCGTGGCGACAGCGGCGTAATTGCCGGTCAGTGCGAAAACGCTGTACGCCAAAGTCCACGACTCGATGTAGACGTAGTAGAAGAAGATGCCGAACGAGCCGGTGATGCCGAGCACGCCGAGATATTTCAAAGCCGGATACCTACGCCCGCCAATCATGTCAAACACCCCGGGGGCGGTGCCGTGGCCGAAGGCGCCGCCGAAGCGCCCCATGGCCCACTCCATCCAGCATAATGGCAGGGCCAGGAATACGAAGGCCACGAAGTAGGGGATCATGAAAGCGCCGCCGCCGTTGCGGGCAGCCACGCCGGGAAAGCGCAAGAAATTGCCCAAGCCGACCGCGCAGCCTGCGGCGGCCAGCACCACACCGATGCGGCTGTTCCATGTGTCGCGGGTCCGTTTGGCTCGTCGTAAGGGCATAGTGTGCGAATGCGGTCTTAGCCCGCAACCCTTGCAAACAAATTGTTTTTTATCGATGTTCTTGACCTGTAAGGCACTAAAATAGTCGCATATCACGGTTGCCGCGTCAACGCCTTAGGCGTGCGCTTCAACATGAACGCCAGAAGGTAGGCGGCGGGCAGCACCAGCAGGTTCAGCAGGGTCGCGCCGACCAGTCCGCCGAACTGTACCGTGGCCAAGGGCGCCAGCAGCTCCCCGCCGGGTTTATCATAGGCCAGTACAATCGGCAAAAGCCCCAGCACAGTGGTCAGCGAGGTCATGATGATCGGCACCATGCGCTCTAACGAGCCTTGCATAACCGCCTCCCGTGCGCTCATGCCCGCCGCCTGCAGGTCGCGATAGCGGTTCAGCAGCAGCAGCCCGTTACGGATCACGAAACCGGCCACTGTCACGAAACCAATCAGCGCGGCCACGGACAAGACCGGCGCAACGTAGTCGCCGTGGCCGAACAGCGCAAGCGTGTTCGCCGCCAACGGCGCGGGGTTCGCCAGATACACCGCCGCCACACCGCCAATCAGGCAGAGCGGCAGGTTCAACAGCACCAGCAGAGCGGCCTTGAAGCTGCGCAAAGAATAATTCAACAGCAGGAGGATCGCCAGCAGCAACCCCAGCCCCAACCATGTCAGACGGCGCGCTGCTGACTGTTGCGCCTCGTAACTGCCGCCGTAGCTCACCGTGCAGCCCAGCGCATGCACCACCGGCTCAACATGTTTGCGCAGAGCTTTAACCAGATCGCCGACATTCGAGCCCGGCGCGACATTGCAGGAGATCAGTGCCTTGCGCCGGGCGTTGTCGCGCACAATCAAATTCGAGGCTTCTTCGCGAAACACGTCGGCCACCTCGTCCAGCCGTACGCGCGCTCCGCCCGGCGTTGACAGCTTGAAGGCGGCCACGTCTGCCAACTGACCGCGCCCGCGTTCCTCCAGCCGTACGACGATGTCCCAGCGCCGCTGGTTGCGCGCGGCCTGTCCGACGAAAAGGCCGCTGAAAGCCGCCGAGACTTGCTCGCCTGCCGCGCGCAGGGTCAGGCCAACGCGCGCCAAATCCTCCAGACGGTAGCGGATGCGCAGCGTTTCCACCATGATCTCGCGGTTGGCCCGCGCCTCGGCTACCTGCGGCAGGTTGTCGAGCACAGCTTTGACCTCCACGGCCGCACGCCTCAAGGTCGCGAGATCGTCGCCATAAATATTTATCGCCAGCTCCGCCTCGGTTCCCGACAAGACCGAGCTGATGCGGTGCGCGATGGGATAGCCGATCATAGTCGCCACGCCCGGTATGGCACCGATGACCTTATTGATCTCCTGCCGCAGCCGCGCTGGATCGGAATGCATATCCACGCGCACCAGCATTTCCGAGGCGCTTACCGGCTCGGCGTGCTCGTCGCGTTCGGCGCGCCCCGTGCGCCGCGCCACGCTCAACACGCCATCGATCTTCTGAATCTCGACCATGGCCTGCCGGGTCACCCTCTCGGTCTCATCCAACGATGTGCCCACCGGTGTGCTGACAAACACGGTGTAGCAGTCCTCATGAAACGGCGGCAGGAAACTTGTGCCGAATGTCGACGCCAGCCAAAGGGCACCAGCCGTCATAAGCGCCGTCACCGCGCACACCAGCCAGGCATGCCGCACACAGAAGCAGAGCATCGGACGGTAAACCGCCTTTAAAACCCGCACCGAAACCGCTTCCGTTGTTTTGCCATCCTTCTTGCGGCCACTCAGTGGCCGCAGAAAGAACCGCCGCTCGCTGAACATTAGCAGACACAAGGCCGGCGTGACCGTCAGCGCCACCGCCAGCGAGGCCGTGAACACCAGCAGGTAAGCCCCGCCCAAAGGACGGAAGAACTGCCCCTCGATGCCGTCAAGAAACAGCAGCGGCAGGAATACCAGCACTATAATCAGTGTCGAAAAGGATACCGAGTTCAAGATCTCGCCGCAGGCCGCGCTGATGACTGCCGCGCGTGGCTGTTGCTCGGCGGAAGGGCGGCGGCTGTTCTCCAAAAGACGCCGCCAGGCTGTCTCCACAAAAATGATCGCACTGTCCACAACATCGCCGACAGCCACCGCCAGCCCGCCGAGGGTCATGATATTGACGCCCAGCCCGAACACGGGAAAAAGCAGCGCGCCTAAAGCCAGCGAAAGCGGCATGGCCAGCAGCGTGATCACAGTGGTGCGTACTCGCAACAGCGTCAACCCCAGCACGAGCACGACAATCACCGCGGCATCGCGCACTATCCTGCGCCCGTTTCCGATCGAAATATTGATGAAGTCGGCTTGACGGTACGCCTCGCGATGCAGGCTGACACCTGCTGGCAGGCTGGCGGCCTCAAAACCGTCCAGTGCCGCGTCGATCCGGCGTGTCAGACCCAGCGTGTTGCCGCCGGGCATCTTCTGCACGGAAAGCACCACTGCGTCGCGGTCTCCGAAGCCCGCCGAGCCGCGGCGCGGCGCGGCACCCAGCTCGACTTCCGCAATCTGGCCGAGCCGCAGTGCGCCTGCCTGACCCGGCACAACGACCCGCCGCAGCTCATCAATGTTCTCGATGCGTGCGCTCTGGCGCAAAGGGATCTCCCGGCCTTGGACATGCGGCAGATAACCCGCGCCTGCCATTGTTCCGGCGCCGCGCGCGGCCGCGATCACTTCGTCGAGCGTCACACCGTATGCGGCCAGACGCTCCTGCGCGACGTTTATCTGGAACTCCGGCAATTGACCGCCAATCACAGTTATCTGGCCGATCCCCGGAACAGACATCAGCAGGTTGCGCAGTTCGAATTCCGCGAGCTGGCGCAGTTCTAGCGGCGACGATGACCCATCCGGAGAGGTCAAGGCCAACAGCATGATCTCGCCGGTCACGGACACAAGCGGCGTGATCTCCGGCTCGACACCCTCCGGCAAAAACTGGCGCACGGCAGGCAGGCGTTCCGCCACGCTCCAGCGCGCGCGGAAAAGATCCGTGCCCCACTCGAAATCGACCCAGACGAAAGAGAGCCCGCCGCCGGAGGAGGATCGCACAACCTTTACGCCCGGGATGCCGTTCATGGCGGACTCAAGCGGGATGGTGATGAACTGCTCGACCTCTTCCGCTGTCAGGCCGCCTGCTTCGGTCTGCACCACCACACGCGGCACCTTGAGTTCCGGAAAGACATCAACCGGCAACTTGCGCGTCACCAGTGCCGCCGCCGCCAGTGCCGCCAGCGTCAAAGCTAGCGTCAACCACGGATTCTTCAAACAAAAATCAACGATTCTTTTTAACATAGACTCTGCTCCAATATGACTGGCGACTCACGACTGGCGACTAGCGAAAACTTTCGCGCTCTCGCACTTCAGCACTTTATCACTTTAGAACTTTAGAACTTCAGCACTTTAGAACTTTAGAACTTCTCTCAATGCTCTCCCTCATGGAACTGGCCGTCGGCATGGAAGTGGCCGACGGCGCGCTGGAGCGCTCCTTGCGCGGGCAAAGCCAGCTTCAGCTCTTGTGCGCCATCCAGAACCACAGTCGATCCAGACTCGACACCCGCTACCTCCACCCAGTCGCCGTCGCTCGTTCCCAGTTCCACCGTACGCGCAAAAAAACGTTCGGGGTCTTGTTCATCGCGCACGAACACGATGCTGCGCAGGCCGTCCGCCACCACACAAGCCAGAGGCAGCGCTACGCTTTCTGGCACACTCTCTGTTGTCACCACGCTTAAGACCCCCGCGCTGCCGGGCAGGGCCCATGGCACCGGCGCGGGCAAAGCGAGATAAACCGGCTGCGTACGCGCCGTGTCGTCTGCCGCCAAGCCCAGCTCGATCTTGCCATACGCCGCATCCGCCTGAAGTCGGCCCAAAGGTTCCACAAAACCCTGCTGCCCCGTGCGCACAGGTGTCATTTCGGACAGTACGCCGTCCGCCCGGAACCAGAGTCCGTCCTCCCGCGCCACACGCGCGATTTCAGCGCCTGCCGCAACCCACGCGCCGTTCTCGACCGCCAAAGTCTCAATAAAACCCGCCTCGCGGGCTTCGAAAACGAGCAGGCCGTCCGATTCGCGGCAAAACGACAACACCGTCTGCAGTGCCTCAACAGCGTTCTGCCGCGCGCTTTCCGCTCGCTCTTCTTCGGCTTCGCGCGTGGCTAGCTGCTGTTCCAGATCGGCGTTGCGCGCGCCTGTGTCATGCAGCCGCGCCAACCGCTGACGCAACGCTTCGGTCTCGGCCTGGACCAGCGCCAGCGCTGCCTCGGCCTCACGCGCCAAGCCTCTCTTCGCCTCCCATTCTGGTGAACGCAACGTGAACAGCGGGTCACCGACGCTCACCTTTTGCGGCGGACGCGCGCACAGTTCGACCGATCCGCTGATTGCCGCGCCATATATGCGCCGCGCGCCCGGCATCCATTCAAAACGGCCGGGAAAGCGCACCGTGCCTGTGACGCGTCGTTGCGCGGCCGTCGCGAAAGTGACGCCCAGCAGGCGCTGCGCGTTCGCGGGCACCTCTATCGCTGTGCCTTCGCATGCATGCTCTTCCGCGCAAGCCTCCCCGTCATGTTCATGACCGTGATCCTGGTCTTGTCCGCAAGCCGCCTCCGCATGTTTATGGTCGGCCCCGCACGGCGCGGCTTGCGCCGCTTCAATCTCGTGATCACAATTGGCGTGATCATGATCGCGCGTGTGGCTGTCGTTACCGCAGCCGCCGCCCAATAGCAAAGCCAGCGCCAATATGCCTATCAATTCATATCGTTTCATATCAATACTCCTTCGTATGTCTCTCCGGATCTAAGGGAGGGACAAGTGTCTTATAGAGACTCACACGCGCCTCACCGCTAACTCGCCGCGCCTCGATCAGTGCCTCCTGTGCCATGTAGACCTGCTCGTCCGCCGCAAGCGCCGCCGTCACATCCGCCTCACCCTGCCGGAACAGCAGTTCCGTGCGCTCGGCTGCCGCCAAAGCGGCTGGCAGTTGCTGTTCCCGGATGCCGCGTTCTTTCGCCTCGGCTATCTGCAATAGCCGCCGCGCATCATGCCATTCCGCCACTAGGCTGCGCCATTCGTTCAACGCCGCGAGACGCGCGGCATCGCGGCCGCCCTCGGCCGTGGCTATGCCTTTACGGTTGCGGTTCCACAGCGGCAGCGACAAGCCCAGCGAGACCCCCAACCTTCCGCCGCCCTCCTCGTGCCCAAATTTGGGGCCGAGGGAGATGTCGGGATATTGCTTGCGGATTTCCGCCAGCAACTCGGCTTCGCCCGCCGCTAAACGCGCGAGCTTTTCCTGCACGCGCGGATGGCGTACGAGCTCGAGTTCGGATTCGGGCAGCATGCCGGACGCCGAATTTTGAGCGTCCGTCTCAGTAGGCATCGCCGTGTCATCGCGCACAGGATCCGCCGCCAGATCTATCGGAGTGGAAGGGTGCAGGCCGAGCAGACGCCGGAGCGCCTGTTGCCGCGTCACGGTCTCCGCGCCGCAGCAGGCGCACGCCAGATCAAGCTTGATAAGTTCCTGCGCGAGGCGGTCGCCTTCAGACGCGGGCAGTTCGCCGGCCGCGATCAAGGCGCTAACCTGCGGCTCGCGGTCCAGCAGTCGCGCCTTGTAGTCGTTCTGCGCGGCCGCGCAACGCCGGTCAGTCAGACAGGCGTTCCACAGGCGCTCTACCTCCGCAAGAAGCTCGCGCTCGGCCACGATCACGGACAGCGCGTCGGCGCGCGAGTATGCCTGCGCTACCTGCCTTTCGAGCCCGGGCACGCCGGTCAGCGGCAGCGTGAAAGTCAGTCCTGCCCCGCCAAGCCAAGGATGCGGCCCGCCGCGTAAAATGCGCAGCGCGTCGATATCCAACGCCGGGTCATCCCACCAGCCTGCGGCTCGGGCGAAACGCCGCGAGGCGAGCAGGCGCAGCCGCAAGGCGTTGATCTCGGGATTAAGGATCAAGGCGCACTGACGCGCCTCTGCCAGGGTCATGGGCACGTTCGCGGCAGAAGTGTCAGCCCAATCTGACCGCTCTTGCGCCCAATCGAGCTGCGCCGCCTGATAACTTCGGCAGCCGGTCAGCATCAATGCCGGTATAAGGCACATGAAAACATGAGAAAACAAAGACATGTGAGATCTCCTCGCTTGGTTGCCGCGTCAATCGTTCGATACGCGGCACTATGGTCTTGGTGTGCGCGACTGGCGCGCCGGGTCAAGAACAGCGGGGAGTGCTCAACACAGCATCTGCGTTGAGCGTGCTATAAATGTAAATTGCGGGGATAAGACATCGGGCGGATGGGCAAAGGTTTTAGTCCGAAAAGTCAGACTTACTCCGGTTTGCGTCCGAAGATAAAATTCAGGCAGCGGCGCGGCAGGCGTTTTAACTGTGACGCTCGTGACCGTATCGGACGGAGCCAGATCGCTGATAATCAGATGTTCGCAGACATGATCCAAATGACCCGCTTGCGGTTCCGGCGCGGAACCGCAGTCATGGCATTGCTCGCCGCACCCGTCGGGATCAGGCGCGCACAGGCAGAGGGTCAGGCCCTGCAAGACGCTGGCCGAGAAAAGCGCGGCAGCCAGCAGGCCGCGCGCGACCGCCGACATTTTAGGCAAGCTCCAGTGCTTATGACAACCCGTCCACATGCGCATAGCTTATCAGTTCTCCGCTGTCCGCCGCAACCGTTCATTCGGAATCGCCGTCGGCATCCATCAGGAAGTCAACGATATTCATGCGTTTGACACCTTCATATTCCGCGCCCCAAATTTTTTGGTCCATTGAAAGCACGAGTTTTGGGTAGTTGTCTTTCACCTCAAGCAACGGCCTAAATTCCCGTTCAACGGTCATTGCCGACTCAAGCAGATAGGCCACTTGAATGTATAGTTTAGTTCCCTGACGCATGGCAATGAAATCGATCTCGCGTTGACCCTGAAGGCCGACACACACCGAGAAGCCGCGCCGCAGCAACTCGATATACACCACATTTTCAAGAAGCTGACCGATATCGCCGCCACGATAACCCGTCACAGAATGGCGGATGCCGAGATCATTCGCGAAGTACTTGTCGTTGATCTCAAAAAGACGCTTCCCCTTGATGTCATAGCGCTTCGCGCTGTGCCCCAGAAAAGTAGCGGTGAAATAACTCAGAAAATTCTGAATGGTATCCGGATATGTCCTGATATTCTGTGATTTCAGAAAATTAGTGATGTTGTTAGAGGCCATCAATTGCCCGATATTATCGAAGAAATAACGGGCAAAGCTTTCCAGCAGACCGACACTTCGCACACTGTATCTTTTAACAATATCCTTGAGCAGAATTGTATTATAGATTGCGTTGAGATATTGAAAAACCGTTTCATCGCTCAACTCTAGGTGAAACAAACCGGGCAGACCTCCGTAACGCAAGTACCGCTCAAATTCAACAGTTCTATCTGCAAATTGGTCCCCTCTGAATATTTGATACTCGCTGAAACTCAACGGATAGATTGTAAATTCAATATACCGGCCCGATATCAAAGTCGCCAGTTCGGATGAAAGCAGGTGCGCGTTACTGCCTGTAATAAAGATATCGAAATCCTCTTTCTTCAGACAAGAAGCAACACAGCGCTCCCACTCTTCTATTTCTTGGATTTCATCGACCAAGAGATATTTTTGTCCTTTCACTTTTGCCATTTTGGATGTGACATAGTTGTGAAGTTCCGCGTATGACCGAATATTGTCGAATTGCAAATCCTCTTTATCAATGAACAGAATGTTGCTTTCAGAAACGCCCTGCTCAGCAAGACGCCCGATAATTTCCCTGAGAAAATAGCTTTTTCCGACGCGCCGCATTCCGGTAAGCACCTTTACCACCGGTTTATTCAGGAACGGACTGATCTTTTTCCAATACAAATCTCGCCAGATCATGCTCTATCACCCCCTTCTGCTGAATAGAATATATCCTAAATATAATTCAAAAACAACTATATTTAGCTTATAAACTTAAAATGTAAATTTCAGCGCGGTTGAATCCTGAGGCTCTTTCAACGCAACGTGTATTGCGTGATGCGCGTCGTGTGGCTTCAGAACGCCCAGTAGCGGTCGGGGCTCAGAAACAGGTAGCCGGGCACGCCCAGCGTCTCGACCTGAAAATCCTCGAAGACGCCTGTGCTCGGCCGCGCGAAACGCACTTGCCACAGGCCGCCCGCAAGACCTTGGCCCTCATTGGCCGTGAAACGCTCTGCAACCGTGATCGGATCTTTGCGCCAGACCTCCTTGCCGTCAGGAGCGCAGACCGTCGCGCTCACCCCCTCCACGCCGCCGCCGCCAGCTATCCCCACGGCGAAGAGGGCTGTCCCTTGCGGCACGTCAAAATAGATCGGCCCGGCGCAACGGATCAGCGACACAGAGTGCTTGGCGGCATCTAGCGCCGCTGGCACATTTGCCGCCAGCAGCGTGAACGCGTGGTTGCCGACATCCACCTCCAACGCATAAAAACCCTTCTCCGCGGCTTTGAACTTTATCTCTAAGACCTGATTGAAACCCTTGAAGGCGGCCCTGTGCAGCACTTTTCCCGAGGGACCGTGTGCCAGCAGGGGTTTTGACGAGAAATCCGTTTTGCCGACCTGCGTCTGCCGACCCGCGACCACAACCTCCTGACCGGCTTTGGCGAACAGCAGGTAAGTGGCGCGTTTGCGGATCGTAACCGGCGCAAGCTCGCGTGTGCCCTCGGCTTGGTCTACC